>NZ_JABULD010000447.1:0-6166 GCF_014060985.1 Pseudomonas sp. MD195_PC81_125 | reverse complement strand
CCAGCGATGAGGCCGGCACATCCAACTTATTCGCTCACTGACACACCGCCATCGCTGGCAAGCCAGCTCCCACAGGGTTCTCCAAGTTCTTGAGAAATCACGGGCATAAAAAAAACAGCCCGCCTCCTTGTAGGAAACGGGCCGTTTTTTCTGTGAGCCGCAGCTCAGTGCATCACTTGTTCAGGTGGAAATCTTTTTCCGCCGCTTCGAAGCGCTGCACCATGCCTTTGGTTGGCTCGCCCATTTTGCTGACGATGTAGATCGCCAGGCTGGCGAAGATGAAGCCCGGGATGATTTCGTACAGGCCCATCACCTCGAAATGCTTCCACACCACCACGGTGATGGCGCCGACCAGGATGCCGGCCAGTGCGCCATTGCGGGTCATGTCTTTCCAGATCACCGAGATCAGCACCACTGGACCGAACGCGGCACCGAAACCGGCCCAGGCGTAGGACACCAGGCCCAGTACGCGGTTTTCCGGGTTGGCGGCCATGGCGATAGCGATCAGTGCCACCAGCAACACCATCGCGCGGCCGACCCAGACCAGTTCAACCTGGGAGGCGGATTTGCGCAGGAAGGTTTTGTAGAAGTCTTCAGTCAGGGCGCTCGAGCACACCAGCAGCTGGCAACTCAGGGTGCTCATGACCGCGGCGAGAATCGCCGACAACAGGACACCGGCGACCCACGGGTTGAAGAGGATTTTCGCCAGTTCGATGAACACCCGCTCGTGGTTCTCGGTCACCGGACCGGCCACTTCCGGGTGCGCCGAGAAGTAAGCGATGCCGAAGAAGCCCACGGCGACGGTGCCGCCCAGGCACAGGATCATCCAGGTCATGGAGATGCGACGGGCGTTGGCAATCGATTTCACCGAGTCAGCGGCCATGAAACGCGCGAGGATGTGCGGCTGACCGAAGTAACCCAGACCCCAGCCCATCAGCGAGATGATGCCGATGAAGGTGGTGCCCTTGAGCATGTCGAAGTTGCTTGGGTCCTGGGCTTCGATGGCGAGGAACGTGGTATCGACGCCGCCGGTGGCCAGCAACACGATGATCGGCGTCAGCAGCAAAGCGAAGATCATCAGCGTGGCTTGCACGGTGTCAGTCCAGCTCACCGCAAGGAAACCGCCGATAAAGGTGTAGGCAATTGTCGCCGCAGCACCGGCCCACAGCGCCGTCTCGTAGGACATGCCGAAGGTGCTTTCGAACAGACGGGCGCCAGCCACGATGCCGGACGCGCAGTAAATGGTGAAGAACACCAGAATCACCACCGCCGAGATAATCCGCAGCAGGCCGCTGTTGTCTTCGAAACGGCTGGCAAAGTAGTCCGGCAGGGTCAGCGCATCACCGTTGTGCTCGGTTTGCACGCGCAGACGGCCGGCGACGAACAGCCAGTTCAGGTAAGCGCCGATGATCAGACCGATGGCGATCCAGCTCTCGGACAGGCCGGACATGTAGATGGCGCCCGGCAAGCCCATCAACAACCAGCCGCTCATGTCGGAAGCACCGGCGGACAATGCCGTCACCACGCTGCCGAGGCTGCGACCGCCAAGAATGTAGTCAGAAAGGTTGTTGGTGGAGCGATAGGCCATGAGGCCGATCAGTACCATTGCTGCGATGTAGATCACGAACGTGATCAGTGTTGGATTGCTTACGCTCATTAAGTACGCCCTGGCTTTGTTTTTATGTAGCAGCAGTGATCAATCGTACGCAAACGACGACGTTTGGCAGACGAATCGGGATCCCGCGCATTTAGGACTGATGTTTCCCCAGGAAAGCCACCAGCCGATACACCGGATACTTCCGGTTGCACCTTGGGCGCGAATGCTATGCAACAAAAGTAAAAAAGGTGCAACCAGTTTCTGGCGATTAAGTTGCACCTAGTCGGATATACCGATAAATACGCCGTTTTTGCTCCTTTTTAGCGCAGTCACGGCGCTCCGCTAGAAGTAAAAGCACCAAGCAGGAGCGGCACTTCAGTACCAGAAAATAATTCCTGACGAAGCGTTAATTTTTTCCGACAAAAAAAAGGGTTGCACCCGGTTGCACCTCTTTCGGCGCACGGCTAATCTTGCCGCCAGCTGATGCCACGCAACTGTGGCAACCATGAGGATAAAAATATGGCTACCACCACCCTTGGGGTCAAACTCGATGACCCGACCCGCGAGCGCCTGAAGGCTGCCGCGACCTCGATTGATCGCACACCGCACTGGCTGATCAAGCAGGCAATTTTCAATTACCTGGAAAAACTCGAGGGTGGTGCAACCCTGACCGAGCTGAATGGTTTGACCGCCAAGGACAGCGACGACGCCGGTGAAGTCCACACCGATCACGCGCACCAGTGCTTCCTCGAATTCGCTGAAAGCATCCTGCCGCAATCGGTACTGCGCGCCTCGATCACGGCCGCCTACCGCCGCCCTGAGCCGGAAGTGGTGCCGATGCTGATCGAGCAGGCGCGCCTGCCGGCTCAGATGGCCGAAGCCACCAACAAACTCGCCGCGACCATCGCGGAAAAACTGCGTAACCAGAAAAGTGCCGGCGGTCGTGCAGGCATTGTTCAGGGCCTGCTGCAGGAGTTTTCCCTGTCGTCCCAGGAAGGCGTGGCACTGATGTGCCTGGCCGAAGCGCTGCTGCGCATCCCGGACAAAGGCACTCGCGATGCACTGATCCGCGACAAGATCAGCACCGGCAACTGGCAGCCGCACCTGGGCAACAGCCCCTCGCTGTTCGTCAATGCGGCGACCTGGGGTCTGCTGCTGACCGGTAAACTGGTGTCGACCCACAACGAAGCCGGCCTGACTTCGTCGCTGAGCCGGATCATCGGCAAGAGCGGCGAGCCGATGATCCGCAAGGGCGTCGACATGGCCATGCGCCTGATGGGCGAGCAGTTCGTCACCGGCGAAACCATCGCCGAAGCACTGGCCAACGCGAGCAAGTTCGAAGCCAAGGGCTTCCGTTATTCCTACGACATGCTCGGTGAAGCGGCGCTGACCGAACACGACGCGCAGAAGTACCTGGCGTCGTACGAACAAGCCATCCACTCGATCGGCAAAGCTCCCACGGTCGTGGGATTTATGAAGGCCCGGGCATTTCCATCAAGCTGTCGGCCCTGCACCCGCGCTACAGCCGTGCGCAGTACGAGCGCGTGATGGACGAGCTGTACCCGCGCCTGCTGTCGCTGACCCTGCTGGCCAAGCAATACGACATCGGCCTGAACATCGACGCCGAAGAGGCTGATCGTCTGGAGCTGTCGCTGGATCTGCTCGAGCGCCTGTGCTTCGAGCCACAGCTGACTGGCTGGAACGGCATCGGTTTCGTGATTCAGGCGTACCAGAAGCGTTGCCCGTACGTGATCGACTACGTGATCGACCTGGCTCGCCGCAGCCGCCATCGCCTGATGATCCGTCTGGTGAAGGGCGCGTACTGGGACAGCGAAATCAAGCGCGCCCAAGTCGAAGGCCTGGAAGGCTATCCGGTCTACACCCGCAAGGTGTACACCGACGTTTCCTACATTGCCTGCGCGCGCAAACTGCTGTCGGTGCCGGAAGTCATCTACCCGCAGTTCGCCACGCACAACGCCCACACCCTGTCGGCCATTTATCACATTGCCGGTCAGAACTATTACCCGGGCCAGTACGAATTCCAGTGCCTGCACGGCATGGGCGAACCGCTCTACGAGCAGGTTGTCGGCAAAGTGTCCGAAGGCAAGTTGAACCGTCCATGCCGCGTGTATGCACCGGTCGGTACTCACGAAACCCTGTTGGCGTACCTCGTGCGTCGTCTGCTGGAAAACGGCGCCAACACCTCGTTCGTCAACCGCATCGCCGACCAGTCGATTTCGATTCAGGAACTGGTGGCCGATCCGGTGGCGCAGATCGAGCAGATGGCGACCGTGGAAGGTGGTTTTGGCCTGCCGCACCCACGCATCCCGCTGCCTCGTGACCTGTACGGCGCCGAGCGCGCCAATTCCGCCGGCATCGACATGGCCAACGAACATCGTCTGGCCTCGCTGTCCTGCGCCCTGCTCGCCACTGCGCACAACCACTGGAAAGCCGCGCCGATGCTCGGTTGCGCTTCCAGCAACGAAGCTCCAGCGCCAGTGCTGAACCCCCGCGGATCACCGTGATGTGGTCGGTCACGTGCAGGAAGCTACCGTCGAAGACGTCGACAACGCGATCCAGTGCGCGCTGAATGCTGCGCCCATCTGGCAGGCCACCCCGCCAGCCGAGCGTGCAGCAATTCTGGAACGTGCCGCTGACCTGATGGAAGGCGAGATCCAGCCACTGATGGGCCTGCTGGCCCGTGAAGCCGGCAAGACCTTCGCCAACGCCATTGCCGAAGTGCGTGAAGCGGTCGATTTCCTGCGTTACTACGCGGTGCAGGCGCGCAACGATTTCAGCAATGACGCCCACCGCCCACTGGGCCCGGTGGTGTGCATCAGCCCGTGGAACTTCCCGCTGGCCATCTTCAGCGGTCAGGTTGCTGCCGCACTGGCCGCCGGTAACCCGGTACTGGCCAAACCGGCAGAGCAGACGCCACTGGTTGCCGCGCAAGCCGTACGTTTGCTGCTGGAAGCCGGGATTCCCGAAGGCGTGCTGCAACTGCTGCCGGGTCGCGGTGAAACCGTCGGTGCCGGTCTGGTCGGTGATGAGCGCGTCAAAGGCGTGATGTTCACCGGCTCTACCGAAGTTGCGCGTCTGCTGCAGCGCAACATCGCCGGTCGCCTCGACAGCCAGGGTCGTCCGATTCCACTGATCGCCGAAACCGGCGGGCAGAACGCGATGATCGTCGATTCTTCGGCACTGACCGAACAAGTGGTGATCGACGTGGTGTCCTCGGCCTTCGACAGTGCCGGCCAGCGTTGCTCGGCCCTGCGCGTGCTGTGCCTGCAGGAAGATTCCGCCGACCGCGTCATCGAAATGCTCAAAGGCGCGATGGCTGAAAGCCGTCTCGGCAACCCTGAGCGCCTGTCCGTGGACATTGGCCCGGTGATTGACGCCGAAGCCAAGGCCGGTATCGACAAGCACATCCAGGCCATGCGCGACAAAGGTCGCAGCGTGTATCAGGTGGCTATCGCCGACAGTGAAGAAGTCAAACGCGGCACCTTCGTCATGCCGACCCTGATCGAGCTGGAAAGCTTCGACGAGCTGCAGCGCGAGATCTTCGGCCCGGTGCTGCACGTAGTGCGCTACAAGCGCAAGGACATCGACCAGTTGATCGGCCAGATCAATGCCTCCGGTTATGGCCTGACCCTCGGCGTACACACCCGCATCGACGAGACCATCGCCAAGGTGATCGACAACGTCAACGCCGGTAACGTCTACGTCAACCGCAACATCGTCGGTGCCGTGGTCGGCGTGCAGCCGTTTGGCGGCGAAGGCCTGTCGGGTACTGGCCCGAAAGCCGGTGGTCCGCTGTACCTCTACCGTCTGCTGTCGACGCGTCCTGCGGACGCCATCGAACAATCCTTCGCTCGCGGTGATGCGCTCGTTGCCCCGGACGTGCGTCTGCGTGAGGCCATGAGCAAACCGCTGAACGCTTTCAAGGCCTGGGCCGAGAGCAACCAATACGCCGAACTGAGCACCCTGTGCGTGCAATACGCCGCGCAGTCGCAAAGCGGTATCACCCGTGTGCTGGCCGGCCCGACCGGCGAGAAAAACAGCTACGCGATCCTGCCGCGTGAACACGTGCTGTGCCTGGCGGACGTCGAAGGCGATCTGCTGACCCAACTGGCGGCGGTATTGGCGGTCGGCGGTTCGGCGGTATGGCCGGAATCCGACATCAGCAAGGCCTTGTTCGCACGCCTGCCGAAGGACGTTCAGGCGCGGATCAAACGGGTTGCCGACTGGCACAAGGATGAAGTGGTGTTTGATGCGGTTCTGCATCACGGTCATTCCGACCAGTTGCGTGGCGTGTGCCAGCAGATTGCCAAGCGTGCCGGTGCGATCGTTGGCGTTCAGGGCCTGTCCCAGGGCGAGACCAACATCGCGCTGGAGCGCCTGGTGATCGAGCGCGCGTTGAGCGTCAACACGGCGGCGGCGGGGGGTAATGCGAGCCTGATGACTATCGGTTAAAAACCGTTAAGCCGGGTACTGCACAGGTGCCCGGTTCAGCAGAAAAAACTGTGGGAGCTGGCTTGCCAGCGATAGCGATGTGTCAGCCACCATTAA
>NZ_JABULD010000588.1:0-13323 GCF_014060985.1 Pseudomonas sp. MD195_PC81_125 | reverse complement strand
GCCTGCCGGAACAGCCATACCGCGACAACCTGCTGGTCAGGGTCGGTCGCCGCACATTGCGCCTGCCGGGCCGGCGCCTGACCTTCCTGCAACTGATCATCACCGCCCTCGACGTCGCCGCCGCCGCCACCGTGCTCTATCTGCTGCTGCCGGAAGCCCCGCCGTTCGGCGCCTTCCTGCTGGTGTACCTGCTGGCCCTGGCCGCTGGCGTCCTCAGCCATGTACCGGGAGGTGTCGGGGTCTTCGAAGCGATCCTGCTCGCCGCGTTCGCCGATACCCTCGGGGCCGCGCCACTGGCCGCCGCCCTGCTGCTGTATCGCCTGATCTACGTGGTGCTGCCGCTGCTGGTGGCCTGCCTGTTTTTTGCTGATCAACGAAGGCCAGCGCCTGTTCCAGACCCAGACCATGCGCGCCGCGTCCGGTCTGGCCGCGCCGATTCTGGCAGTGCTGGTGTTCCTGTCCGGTGTGGTACTGCTGTTTTCCGGCGCCACCCCGGAGATTGATACGCGCCTTGAACACATCGGGTTTCTGATCCCGCATCGCCTGGTCGACGCCTCGCACTTCGGCGCCAGCCTGATTGGCGTGTTGTGTCTGTTGCTCGCTCAGGGCCTGCGCCGTCGCCTGTCGGCCGCGTGGATGCTGACCACCATTCTGTTGCTGGTCGGCGCCCTGCTGTCGCTGCTCAAAGGCTTCGACTGGGAAGAAGCCACGCTGATGACGCTCACCGCGGCGCTGCTCGGGGTGTTCCGCCGTTCGTTCTATCGTCCGAGTCGACTGACCGAACTGCCGTTCTCGCCGCTGTATCTGGTGGCCAGCCTGTGTGTATTGGGCGCTTCGACCTGGCTGCTGCTGTTCGCCTATCAGGACGTGCCGTACAGCCATCAACTGTGGTGGCAGTTCACCCTCGACGCTGACGCCCCGCGCGGCCTGCGCTCGCTGCTCGGCGCGGCGGTGCTGTTGCTGGTGATCGCCCTGACCTGGCTGCTGCGCACCGCACGCCCGGTGATTCATCTGCCCACCCCGGACGAACTGGATCGCGCCGCGAAAATCCTGATGGCCTCGTCGCAACCCGATGGCGGTCTCGCCCTGACCGGTGACAAGGCGCTGCTGTTTCACCCCAACGACGAGGCGTTCCTGATGTACGCCCGTCGCGGCCGCAGCCTGGTGGCGCTGTACGACCCGATCGGCCCCGGCCAGCAGCGTGCCGAGATGATCTGGCAGTTCCGCGACCTGTGCGACATCCATCACACCCGTCCGGTGTTCTATCAGGTGCGCGCCGAGAACCTGCCGTACTACATGGACATCGGCCTGACCGCGATCAAGCTCGGCGAAGAAGCCCGGGTCGATCTGCATCGCTTTGACCTGGAAGCCAAGGGCAAGGAGATGAAGGACCTGCGCTACACCTGGAACCGTGGCACCCGCGACGGTCTGTCGCTGGAAATCCATGAGCCGGGCCAGGCGCCGATGGATGAGTTGAAAGTGATTTCCGATGCGTGGCTGACCGGCAAGAACGTGCGCGAGAAAGGCTTCTCCCTCGGCCGTTTCAGCGACGATTATCTGAAGCATTTCCGCATTGCGGTGATTCGCTTCGAAGGCCGCCCGGTGGCGTTCGCCAACCTGCTCGAGACTTACAGCCATGACCTGGCCAGTCTCGACCTGATGCGCTCGCACCCGGACGCCCCCAAGCTGACCATGGAGTTCCTCATGGTCGGCCTGATTCAACACTATAAGAGTCACGGATACGCGCGCTTCAGCCTGGGCATGGTGCCGTTGTCGGGGTTGCAACCCCGGCGAGGTGCACCGCTGACCCAGCGTCTGGGCTCGATGGTCTTCCGCCGTGGTGAGCAGCTGTACAACTTCCAAGGCTTGCGCCGCTTCAAAGACAAGTTCCAGCCTGACTGGGAACCCCGTTATATGGCAGTGCCCGCCGGACTCGATCCGCTGGTGGCGCTGGCCGATACTGCTGCCCTGATCGCGGGCGGCTTGACTGGATTGGTGAAACGCTGATGATTCAACGCTCCCTGAAGTACATCCTGGCCGCACTGATCGTGCTGGCCGTGATTGCCGGCGGCGGTTACTGGTACCTCAAACGCCCGGCACCGCAACCGACACTGCAACCACTGACGGCTGCCGACGGCACGGTCATGACCCGCGTCATTCCCGGCACCCAGCCCAAGGCTCAGGTGCTGGTCGCGGTCAATGACGACCAGAAGCTGACCGACAACCAATTGAGCACCCTGAGCCGCAGCGCCTCGGCGCAGATCGTTCAGGTGATTCTGCCCAAGGACTGCCTGCAACAGAGCCGCGCCCTGCAAACCGGCCTGCGCGAACTGAATGGCCCGGCCACGCTGGTCAGCGGGATCGGCCCTGGCGCGGTACTGGCCTGGCGCTGGTTGTCCGAGCAGAAGGACGACAAGGCCCAGGCCATCTCGGTTGACCTGGCCCTGGAAAAACCTGGCTGCACCCACCTGCTGCCGAAATCCGCGGCCCACGGCCACTGGCTGGTGGCGTGGAACGACAACCCGGACGACACCAGCGCCGGTTTCGTGCGCGATCAACCGAACGCCGAAACCAGCATCAGCGACTACGACATCAACCTGCCGCAAGTGCTGAACAACGAACTGCGCAAGATCCTCGTCGGCGGCGACAAGGCCAACGGTGGTCTGGCGATCCCGGTGGTTGAAGTGCCGGCCGGTCAGGCCAAGGACACCGTGACCCTGTTCCTTTCCGGTGACGGCGGCTGGCGCGACCTCGACCGCGACGTGGCCGGCGAGATGGCCAAGATCGGTTACCCGGTGGTCGGCATCGACACCCTGCGCTACTACTGGCAGCACAAGAGCCCGGAGCAAAGCGCACTGGATCTGACCGAACTGATGCAGCACTACCGCCAGAAATGGGGCACCAAGCGCTTCATCCTCACCGGTTACTCGTTCGGTGCCGACGTCCTGCCGGCGATTTACAACCGCCTGCCGGACACCGAGCAGCAACGCGTCGACGCCATCATCCTGCTGGCCTTCGCCCGCACCGGCAGCTTCGAAATCGAAGTCGAAGGCTGGCTCGGCAACGCCGGCAAAGAAGCCGCCACCGGCCCGGAAATGGCCAAGCTGCCCGCCGCCAAAGTGGTGTGCATCTACGGCGCCGAAGAGACCGACGAGAGCGGCTGCACCGACAAGACTGCGGTGGGCGAAGCGGTGAAACTGCCTGGTGGCCACCACTTCGACGAGAACTACCCGGCGCTGGCCAAGCGTCTGGTGGACTTGATAGAAAAGCGTCAGAGCAAGGATCAGCCGGCAGAGTGATCTGAGCTGATAAAAAAAGCCCCCGCAGCCTCACGGTTGCGGGGGGCTTTTTTACATTCCAGCCTCCAGCTAAATTCCCTGTGGGAGCGAGCTTGCTCGCGAATGCGGCGGGTCAGTCAACAGATTCGCCGGCTGACACTACGCCTTCGCGAGCAAGCTCGCTCCCACAGGGGAATTGCGCTGGACTCAAGTAATCATTAGCCCCGGCAGGCGTATCTTGCCCGCATATCGTAATGGCTGATCGCTTGAGCCGGATCGAAGTTGATCAATCGCTCCATAGCTTGCGCTTCAATCCGAAGGTTCTCGAGATCATCCTGCTTTTCTTGTTTCGATGATTCCGTCATACGCGTCTCGCTCATTTGCACACGCCAGTTCGTGTCAGACGTTTAGTATCGTTTACTTCCAGTTTCGCAATATCAGATGACGCCCACAGACCTTGTAGGCAAACTCCGAAACTCGTGTTCGGGCGCTTTGCGGCTCTATTGCGCGGTTTTTTGACGAGATACTCTCCGGACGTCGCTGACCCATTCAGCGATCGGGTGTGGTAACCCGGAGAAACCAGCGCAAGAGCCCGCTCATCGAGTAATGGCGGCTGTGCGTGGGACGCTTTCGAGCGTGCCGGTTTCCTTGGTTCCCGGTTTACCACCCCGCGTACAGTTGCCTCCCTTTCGTGTGGTAACGAAAGTCGCGGCACTTCGAACCAAGGAGTAACACGATGACCGAAACTGATCTGCACGGACCCGCAAACGTTAAAACCATCGGCTGCACCCCCTTCCTCTACCACTCGGATCAAGCGTTCTTCAACGTCCGCGCCGGCATCCCGATCATCGATGCCCTGTCCCAATCTTCCGACCTGCTGTCCCTCGCCAAATCCTTCGCCGAGGACGCCGCCTTCATCAAAGACACCGACCGCCATGCCTGGGCTGCGCATTACCTGACGGTGATGGGCAAGGCTTTGCTTGATGATGTGATCCAGGCATTGATACCGCGACCTGCGCGCACGAAGACCGAGTCTGAAACAGAGATACCTGAAAGCCTGTAGAGGTTTAAAGATCAAAAGATCGCAGCCTTTCGGCAGCTCCTACAGGGTTCACTGCCCCTTGCAGGAGCTGCGAAGGCTGCGATCTTTTTCTGTCAGGCGCTGCGGGATGCCCGGACCAGCCGCAATCCGGCAATCACCACCGCAAACACCGCCAGCGTCGTGTTGTACAACGCCAGCGCCGGCAACCCGAACACCAGCGCCAGCACCGCCAGCCACCACCCTGCCCGCCCCCGGCAGCACAAAACCCAGCAGCGCCCGCACCCAGCGCGGTCCAGCCCAATACCTTGAAGTGAATCATCAGTCCCAGGTTCGAGCGCACCGCGCATTCCCAGCGGCTCGCCTCATCGACGCAGATGCCGACCCACTGCCCATCCTCCATGAAGCCATAACGCGCGCCATAACTGGCGGCCAGCCACAGCGGCAACAGCACGAGCAACAGAATCACGGGCAAGCGGCGGGACATGAATCTCTCCAATCAACGAAATCGGCGGCCAGCTTAATCTGCCCGCACGCATTGGCAAGCACTAACAACTGTTAACTGGTCATCCGCGCCTTGCAGAGTGTATCGTCCAGCTACTATTACTCCGAATTCTGCCTGTTTGGTGCCGAGGCATGGCACTTTGGCGCAAGCCCGGTGGTCATAGCCTGCGAACTTCATTCGGCACCTTCCTTTAAGGGATCCAGTCATGCTCCGTTCCTTGCGCTTCGCCGCGCTGTTCAGCGGCCTTATTCTGAGTGCGTCCGCACTGGCGGTGGATATCGATGCCGCCAGTTATGGCTATCCCCTGACCAACCCGTTCGAGGCGACCATCGCCACCACGCCACCGGACCTGCGTCCGGAGTTGCCGTCGAACGACGAGATCAATCAGTCCGACCACAGCATCACCCTGCGCCCGGAACGGGCCTTCATCCTCCCGGACAACTTCTGGCCGGTGAAAAAACTCACCTACCGTATCGCCGAGCAGGACAAACCGGCGCCGCTGATCTTCCTGATCGCCGGCACCGGTGCGCGTTATGACAGTTCGCTCAATGAGTACCTGAAGAAGCTTTATTACAAGGCCGGCTACAACGTCGTGCAGTTGTCGTCGCCAACCAGCTTCGACTTCATCAGCGCCGCTTCACGCTTCGCCACCCCGGGCATCACCAAGGAAGACGCCGAAGACATGTACCGGGTGATGCAGGCCGTGCGCGCGCAACATCCGAAACTGCCGGTCACCGAGTACTACCTCAGCGGCTACAGCCTTGGCGCGCTGGATGCCGCGTTCGTCGCGCACCTGGACGAGACCCGACGCAGTTTCAACTTCAAGAAAGTCTTGCTGCTCAACCCGCCGGTCAACCTCTACACGTCCATCAGCAACCTCGACAAGCTGGTACAGACCGAGGTGAAGGGCATCAACAACAGCACCACTTTCTATGAACTGGTGCTGAACAAGCTGACCCGCTACTTCCAGCAGAAAGGCTACATCGACCTCAACGACGCCCTGCTCTACGACTTCCAGCAGTCCAAACAGCACCTGACCAACGAGCAGATGGCGATGCTGATCGGCACCTCGTTCCGCTTCTCGGCCGCCGACATTGCCTTCACCTCCGATCTGATCAACCGTCGGGGCCTGATCACTCCGCCGAAATTCCCGATCACCGAAGGCACCAGCCTCACGCCGTTTCTCAAGCGTGCGCTGCAATGCGACTTCGACTGCTACCTGACCGAACAGGTGATCCCGATGTGGCGCGCCCGTACCGACGGCGGCAGCCTGCTGCAACTGATCGACCAGGTCAGCCTGTACGCACTCAAGGATTACCTGCATGACAGCCCGAAAATCGCGGTCATGCACAACGCTGACGACGTGATCCTCGGCCCTGGCGACCTGGGTTTCCTGCGCAAGACCTTCGGCGATCGCCTGACTGTTTACCCACTGGGCGGCCATTGCGGCAACCTTAACTACCGCGTCAACAGCGACGCCATGCTGGAGTTCTTCCGTGGCTAAATATCTCCTGCTGATTGCAGCGCTCCTCAGTGCAGGCGTGGCCCAGGCCGACAACAGCAAAGCCAACGCGCCAGTGGTGGTCGACAGCGACGGCTTCAAGGAGCCGCTGTCCAAACTCAAGTTCAACCCGGGGCTGGACCAACGCGAGTTCGAACGTTCGACACTCAACGCGCTCAACGTCTATGACCCGCTGGAGTCGTGGAACCGCCGCGTCTACCACTTCAATTACCGCTTCGACCAATGGGTGTTCCTGCCGGTGGTCGACGGTTATCGCTATGTGACGCCGAGCTTCCTGCGCACCGGGGTGAGCAACTTCTTCAACAACCTCGGCGATGTGCCAAACCTGGTCAACAGCCTGCTGCAGTTCAAGGGCAAGCGTTCGATGGAAACCACCGCGCGCCTGTTGCTCAATACCACCATCGGCATTGCCGGCCTGTGGGACCCGGCGACCGCCATGGGCCTGCCGCGCCAGAGCGAAGACTTCGGTCAGACCTTGGGTTTCTACGGCGTACCGGGCGGCGCCTACTTCGTCTTGCCGATCCTCGGCCCGTCGAACATCCGCGATACCGCCGGCCTGGCCGTGGACTACACCGCCGAATCGGCGATCAACTACCTGAACGTGTCGAAAGTCAGCGAAAACCACCCGGAAATCTGGGCCCTGCGTGCAGTCGACAAGCGCTACCAGACCAACTTCCGCTACGGCCAGATGAACTCGCCGTTCGAGTACGAGAAAGTGCGCTACGTCTACACCGAGTCGCGCAAGCTGCAGATTGCCGAGTAACTTCAGCGGCAACAAAAAAGGGCCATTCGATGCGAGTCGAATGGCCCTTTTTCATGGATCACTGAAATCCAGTGTGGGAGCGAGCCTGCTCGCGAATGCGGTGCATCAGACCCGAAAGGGGTGACTGACTCGACGCCTTCGCGAGCAGGGGTGATGGGTTTATCCCTTGATCGCACGCCAGATTTTGCCCACGACCGACACCACCGCCAGCACCGCCGCGCCTGCGATAATCCCCGCTACGCCATTGAGCAACACAGGCACGGCAAACCCGGCACTGCCAGCCGCTGCGCCGACACTTTCAATCCAGTGATGAACCACCGGGATGCCGTGGGTCAGGATGCCGCCACCGACGAGGAACATCGCCGCTGTACCGATCACCGACAGGCCTTTCATCATGTACGGCGCGGCGCGCAGGATCGCATTGCCGATGCTTTTTGCTGCCGAGCCGGATTTCTGCGTCAGCCACAGACCGAGGTCGTCGAGTTTGACGATGCCGGCCACCAGACCATAAACGCCCACGGTCATGACGATGGCGATGCCCGACATCACGATCACTTGCTGGGTCAGCGAAGCGTCGGCTACGGTGCCGAGGGTAATGGCGATGATTTCTGCGGAGAGGATAAAGTCGGTGCGGATTGCGCCTTTGATCTTGTCCTTTTCGTAGGCCACCAGATCGGTGGTCGGCTCGGCCACCGCCGCGCTCAGTTGCGCGTGGTCGGCATCATCTTCGGCCTTGCTGTGCAGGAATTTGTGCGCGAGTTTCTCGAAGCCTTCGAAACACAGGTACGCGCCGCCGACCATCAGCAGCGGCGTCACCAGCCACGGCACAAATGCGCTGATCGCCAGCGCCGACGGCACCAGAATCAGTTTGTTGACGAACGAGCCCTTGGCCACCGCCCAGACCACGGGAATTTCCCGCTCGGCGCGAACCCCGGAGACTTGCTGGGCATTGAGCGCCAGATCATCGCCGAGTACCCCGGCGGTCTTCTTCGCGGCCATTTTGCTCATCAACGCCACGTCATCCAGAACGGTGGCAATATCGTCGATCAGCACCAGCAAACTGCTTCCTGCCATGAATCGTGTTTCCTTATGTGAATAATGCCGCGCAGCATACCGCGACTGCGGGCCACACGGGGCATTCTTGAGCCATGCGCGAGGCCGGTGCTACCATGCGCAACCGCCAGAACAGGCAAGGAACCACCGGGTTTATGAGCACAATCCGCGAGCGCAACAAAGAACTGATCCTGCGTGCCGCCAGTGAGGAATTCGCCGACAAGGGCTTCGCTGCGACCAAAACCAGCGACATCGCCGCCAAGGCAGGATTGCCCAAGCCCAACGTCTACTACTACTTCAAGTCCAAGGAAAACCTCTACCGCGAGGTGCTGGAAAGCATCATCGTGCCGATCCTGCAGGCCTCGACCCCGTTCAACCCGGACGGCGTGCCGAGCGAAGTGCTCAGCGGCTACATTCGCTCGAAGATCCGCATCTCCCGCGACCTGCCCTTCGCCTCCAAAGTGTTCGCCAGCGAAATCATGCACGGCGCCCCGCACCTGAGCGCCGACCTGGTCGAGCAGCTCAACAGCCAGGCCAAGCACAACATCGACTGCATCCAGAGCTGGATCGACCGCGGCCAGATCGCCCCGCTCGACCCCAACCACCTGATGTTCAGCATCTGGGCCGCGACCCAGACCTACGCCGACTTCGACTGGCAGATTTCTGCAGTTACCGGCAAGGACAAGCTGGACGAGGCGGATTACGAGGCGGCGGCGCAGACAATTATCCGGTTGGTGTTGAAGGGGTGCGAGCCGGACTGATAGACCGCGGTGACTGCTTCGCGAGCAAGCTCGCTCCCACAGGGATTTGTGAACGCCGCAGATCCAATGTGGGAGCGAGCTTGCTCGCGAATGGAGCGACCAGGTTTGACTGTCAGACCCAAATGGCATCCCACAGCGGATAGTCGCCAAGCTTCTGCACTAAACCTGCCCGCAATGGGTTGGCCACGACATATCGCGCTATTTTCACCAGATCCTCCTCTCGCCGTAGTGCCCTATCGTGAAATCCCTGCTGCCATAGGCTGCCTTCTCTATTCGCAGCCAGATTCACTGCCCGCGCGCTTAAGGATTTTGTCCGTTGCATCAGGTCACTCAAGGAACCTCGCTTCAAATCGATCAACCAATGGAAGTGGTCAGGCATAACCACCCACGCCAAAGAGTTGGCAAAGCCCTGCTCTTGGGCGCTTCGAAATTGGGCAACGACCAACCTGCCTAACGCAAAATCGCGGAAAACAGGTTCGCGATTTAGCGTATTGGCAGTCAGCAGATAAATTCGGTTGAGCTCGTCGTAACGACCAAAGCGCAAGCGATGTGAAGCGGAAATTTTCGGCATTCCTTTGCCCCTTTCAAGAGATGACCTGAAAGGTTAGATCTGCACACGGGGAGGAAGCGTCAAGACTGTTAGCCAGATGTGTCCGTTGAATCGCCTTCGCGAGCAAGCTCGCTCCCACAGGAGATTTGAGGTGTTCACACTTTATGTGTCAGAACACAAACCTGTGGGAGCGAGCTTGCTCGCGAAAACTTCAGTTCAGACGCTACAAAATCAAGCAGCCACCCCCGCATCCGCCCTCAACTCCAACGCCTCCACAGCCCTGATCGCGACCTGCTCGTCAATATCCGACAGATCGCCGCTGATCCCGATCGCGCCCAGCACATTTCCCGCCTGATCACGAATCAACACCCCGCCCGGCGCAGGCACGACGCTGCCCTGGCCCATGCTGTTGAGTGCGGCGATGAACGCCGGGCGTTGTTGCGCATCCAGTGCCAGCAGGCGTGAGCCCTTGCCCAGGGCGATGGCGCCCCAGGCTTTGCCGATGGCGATGTTCGGGCGCAGCAGGCTGGCGCCGTCTTCGCGTTGCAGGGTGATCAGGTGGCCGCCGGTGTCGAGTACCGCGATGGTCAGCGGCGCGGCGTTGATCCCGCGCCCCGTAGTGATGGCCTGTTCGACCAGGTTGACTGCGACTTTCAAGGTTAAAGCGCTCATGGTGCCGTCCTCATTTTGTTATTGGGAAAGTCGTGGAGCTGCGCGTTTGTGCCGCAGCCCGATGCCACAAATAGAACACAATGAATTATTTTTTTGTATACAATAATTCTCGAAAAGCGCCAACATGCGACGAAAAGCCACAGTAAAAATGGCTTCCGACGAATGAAACAGACGCTTGAGAAAATGGATTGACCTGCGCCGTCCGCCGTGAATACACTCTGCGCAAAGCCACTTGTATACAATTACAAAACGTAAAGAGGCACAAAACCATGAGCAAAATGAGAGCAATCGAAGCCGCCGTTCTGGTGATGCGCCGTGAAGGGGTTGATACCGCTTTTGGCATTCCGGGTGCAGCGATCAACCCGCTGTACTCCGCACTGAAAAAAGTCGGTGGCATCGATCACGTCCTCGCTCGCCACGTCGAAGGCGCGTCGCACATGGCCGAGGGGTACACCCGCACCAAGGCCGGCAACATCGGCGTGTGCATCGGTACGTCCGGCCCGGCCGGTACCGACATGGTCACCGGGCTCTACAGCGCCTCGGCCGACTCGATTCCGATCCTCTGCATTACCGGCCAGGCACCCCGCGCCCGTATGCACAAGGAAGACTTCCAGGCGGTCGACATCACCAGCATCGTCAAGCCCGTCACCAAGTGGGCGACCACCGTTCTGGAGCCGGGCCAGGTACCTTACGCGTTCCAGAAAGCCTTCTACGAAATGCGCTCCGGCCGTCCAGGCCCGGTGCTGATCGACCTGCCATTCGACGTGCAGATGGCTGAAATCGAATTCGACATCGACGCGTACCAGCCACTGCCGCTGGCCAAACCGACCGCGAGCCGCGTTCAGGTCGAAAAGGCGCTGGCGCTGCTGGATCAGGCCGAGCGTCCATTGCTGGTAGCCGGTGGCGGCATCATCAACGCCGACGCCAGCGATCTTCTGGTGGAGTTCGCCGAGCTGACCGGTATTCCGGTGATCCCGACCCTGATGGGCTGGGGCACCATTCCTGACGATCACCCGCTGATGGTCGGCATGGTCGGTCTGCAGACGTCGCACCGTTACGGCAATGCGACGATGCTCAAATCCGATGTGGTGCTGGGCATCGGTAACCGTTGGGCCAACCGTCACACCGGTTCGGTCGACGTCTACACCGAAGGTCGCAAGTTCATTCATGTCGACATCGAAGGCACGCAGATCGGCCGCGTGTTCACCCCGGACCTGGGTATCGTCTCCGACGCCGCTGCCGCGCTGACCGTGTTCATCGAAGTCGCCCGCGAATGGCAAGCCGCCGGCAAGCTGAAAAACCGCAGTGCCTGGCTGCAGGATTGCCAGCAGCGCAAGGCCAGCCTGCAGCGCAAAACCCACTTCGACAACGTGCCGGTCAAGCCGCAACGCGTTTACGAAGAAATGAACCAGGTGTTCGGCAAAGACACCTGCTACGTCAGCACCATTGGTCTGTCGCAGATTGCCGGCGCGCAGTTCCTGCACGTCTACAAGCCGCGCCACTGGATCAACTGCGGTCAGGCCGGCCCGTTGGGCTGGACCATTCCGGCAGCGCTGGGCGTGGTCAAGGCCGATCCGAACCGTAAAGTCGTGGCCCTGTCGGGGGACTATGACTTCCAGTTCATGATCGAGGAGCTGGCGGTCGGCGCTCAGTTCAAACTGCCTTACATCCACGTCGTGGTGAACAACTCGTACCTGGGCCTGATCCGTCAGGCGCAGCGCGGGTTCGAAATGGACTACTGCGTGCAGCTGTCCTTCGATAACCTGAACGCGCCGGAACTCAACGGTTACGGTGTCGACCACGTCGCCGTCGCCGAAGGCCTGGGCTGTAAAGCGCTGCGTGTGTTCGAACCGGCGGACATCGCCCCTGCCCTGCGCAAGGCCGAAGAGCTGATCGAAGAGTTCAAGGTGCCGGTGATCGTCGAAATCATCCTGGAGCGTGTGACCAACATCTCCATGGGGACCGAGATCAACGCCGTCAACGAATTCGAAGACCTGGCGCTGGTCGGCAACGACGCGCCAACGGCGATTTCGCTGCTCGACTGATCTGCCGGGATTTGATGGCCGCGGTTACTCCCCTGTAGGAGCTGCCGCAGGCTGCGGTCTTTTGATCTTGTTTTTCAGGATCAAGATCAAAAGATCGCAGCCTGCGGCAGCTCCTACACAAAGCCATCATCATTAATTCGCAACAGGAGACCACCATGCCGCGTTTCGCAGCCAACCTGTCCATGCTGTTCACCGAACAGGATTTCCTTGCCCGTTTCGACGCCGCCGCCAAGGCCGGTTTCAGTGGTGTGGAATACCTGTTCCCGTACGACTTCAGCTCTGCCGAAATCAAGGCAAAGCTCGATGCCAACGGGCTGACCCAAGTGCTGTTCAATCTGCCGGCCGGTGACTGGGCCAAGGGTGAGCGCGGTATCGCCTGCCTGCCGGATCGCGTTGAAGAGTTCCGCGCCGGGGTCGATCTGGCGATTGCCTACGCGCAGGTGCTGGGCAACACCCAGGTCAACTGCCTGGCCGGTATCCGCCCGCAAGGCGTCGACGATGCCACCGTGGAAAAGACCTTCGTCGCCAACCTCAAGTACGCGGCCGACAAGCTGCAGGCGGCGGGCATCAAACTGGTGATGGAAGCGATCAACACCCGCGACATCCCGGGCTTCTACCTGAACAACACGGCGCAAGCCTGTCGATTCGCGAGCAGGTCGGCAGCGCCAACCTGTTCCTGCAATACGACATCTACCACATGCAAATCATGGAAGGCGATCTGGCCCGCACCCTGCAATCGCACCTGGCCGAGATCAACCATATGCAGCTCGCGGACAACCCGGGACGCAACGAGCCGGGCACTGGCGAGATCAACTACCGCTTCCTGTTCGAACACCTGGATCGGATTGGTTATCAGGGTTGGGTCGGCTGTGAATACAAGCCGCTGACTACCACAGAGGCCGGTCTGGGCTGGCTCAAAACGCATAACGCAATCTGATCGAACACGGTCATTCCTGTAGGAGCTGCCGAAGGCTGCGATCTTTTGACTTTGCTTTTCAAGATCAAGATCAAAAGATCGCAGGCTTCGCCAGCTCCTACAGAGAGCCACACAAAAACAAGAGGATTTTCTCATGGCTAAAATCGGATTTATCGGCACCGGCATCATGGGCCACCCAATGGCTTCGAACCTGCAGAA
>NZ_JABULD010000389.1:0-8413 GCF_014060985.1 Pseudomonas sp. MD195_PC81_125 | reverse complement strand
GATGAGCTGGTCCTGGCTTACTCCACCGCCTCCTCGGAAACCGTGCTGCCACGCGTCATCGAGAAGATGGAAGCCTATGGCGCACCAAAAGCCATCTGCTCCTTCGTGGTGCCGACCGGTTACTCGTTCAACCTCGACGGTTCGACCCTGTACCAGTCGATCGCAGCGATCTTCATTGCCCAGCTGTACGGCATCGACCTGTCGATCAGCCAGCAACTGCTGCTGGTGCTGACTCTGATGGTCACCTCCAAAGGCATCGCCGGCGTACCGGGCGTGTCCTTCGTGGTGCTGCTGGCGACCCTGGGCAGCGTTGGTATCCCGCTGGAAGGCCTGGCCTTCATCGCCGGTGTCGACCGCATCATGGACATGGCCCGTACCGCACTGAACGTGATCGGCAACGCCCTGGCGGTACTGGTTATCGCACGTTGGGAAGGCATGTACGACGACGCCAAGGGCCAGCGCTACTGGAACTCCCTGCCGCACTGGCGCAGCAAGGAAAAACTGCCGGCTGGCGAAATCTCCAAGAACTGATCGCTGAACCTCTGTAGGAGCTGCCGCAGGCTGCGATATTTTGATCTTGCTTTTAAAGATCGCAGCCTTCGGCAGCTCCTACAGGTGATTGAGGCAAGCCTTACCGACAAACCCCGGCGCAATCCGGGGTTTGTCGTTTCTGGCGACCCCGCTATCATTCGCCGCATCTTCCGGGGGATTTGACTGATGCTTAATGGCCTGTGGCTTGGCTTCTTCGTCGTGGCAGCAATATCTGCGCTGGTGCAGTGGCTGGTCGGCGGCAACGCCGGGATTTTCGCGGCGATGGTGGAAAGCATTTTCGCCATGGCCAAGCTCTCGGTCGAGGTCATGGTGCTGCTGTTCGGCACGCTGACCCTGTGGCTGGGCTTTCTGCGCATCGCCGAAAAAGCCGGGATCGTCGAGTGGCTGGCGAAAGTGCTGGGCCCGCTGTTCCTGCGGCTGATGCCGGAAGTCCCGGCGGGGCACCCGGCGCTCGGTCTGATTACCCTGAACTTCGCCGCCAACGGCCTGGGCCTGGACAACGCCGCCACACCGATCGGCCTCAAGGCCATGAAAGCGCTGCAGGAGCTCAACCCCAGCGCGACCATCGCCAGCAACGCGCAGATCCTGTTCCTGGTACTCAACGCCTCGTCCCTGACCCTGTTGCCGGTGACCATCTTCATGTACCGCGCCCAGCAAGGTGCACCGGATCCGACCCTGGTATTCCTGCCGATTCTGCTGGCGACCAGTTGCTCGACTATTGTCGGCTTCCTTTCGGTGGCGTTCATGCAACGCCTGCGCATCTGGGACCCGGTGGTGCTGGCTTATCTGATTCCCGGCGCACTGATCCTCGGCGGCTTCATGGCGTTGCTGGCGACGATGTCGGCCACGGCGCTGGCCGGGCTGTCGTCGATCCTTGGCAACCTGACGCTGTTCGGCCTGATCATGCTGTTCCTGGTGATCGGCGCATTACGCAAGGTCAAGGTCTACGAGGCGTTTGTCGAGGGCGCGAAGGAGGGCTTCGACGTCGCCAGGAACCTGCTGCCGTATCTGGTGGCGATGCTCTGTGCGATTGGCGTACTGCGCGCATCCGGAGCGCTGGACTTTGGCCTGGACGGCATCCGCCATCTGGTGCAGTGGGCCGGTTGGGACACGCGTTTTGTCGACGCGCTGCCGACGGCGATGGTCAAACCGTTCTCCGGCAGCGCCGCCCGGGCGATGCTGATCGAGACCATGAAGACCTCCGGCGTCGACAGCTTCCCGGCGCTGGTGGCGGCGACGGTGCAGGGCAGTACCGAAACCACGTTCTATGTGCTGGCGGTGTATTTCGGTGCGGTGGGGATCCAGCGCGCAAGGCACGCCGTTGGATGCGCGCTGCTGGCCGAACTGGCCGGCGTGCTCGGCGCGATTGGCGTGTGCTACTGGTTCTTCGGCTAACCACAAGAGCTTCGGGCAACCAATTTCTCTGTGGCGAGGGAGCTTGCTCCCGCCGGGGCACGAAGCGGCCCTGAAAGATGGGGCTGCTACGCAGCCCAGCGGGAGCAAGCTCCCTCGCCACAAAAGCAATGTTGATCGATCAGGGTCTCTGAAGGGCGACTTTCTGGCCTTGATCTACCGCCCACGCAACAACCTTGGCCGTCAGCCGATCACTGGCCTGTCCAAACCCGGCAACGACCGCTGGCACCTGCACATCGCTCAGCGGTTGGCGCTCTTCAAAGCGCCGACTGGCGAGAATCTTCTGGTCATAGCCGCGCACCAACAACGCATCGACGCGCACCACGACGCTGGCCTGATTGCCCTGATACTCGGTCTGAAACGCCTGCAAGTTGCCGCCCAGTTCCAGATCCGCAGCGAAGTTGCTGTCATCGGTGCTGAGCAATGTCACCCGACCATCGCGGGCAAAACCATCGAGCAGCCGATTACGCACCAGCACCGGCGCCGGATCGCTCCAGCGCGAGGCTTTGTAGCTGCTGATCACGTCACCCTGTGGAATCACCGCGATGTTCGGCCGGTTCAGCGCTTCGCTGGCCTGCAATTTGTTCAGGCGCAGCGACCAGTGCTGGGTCGCCGCCGAACTGGCCGGGGCGGGCGCTTGCTCAGCGGGCAGGCGATAGACGTCCGACGGCTCGGCCTTGGGCAGGATCGAGCACGCCGAGAGCAGGGTAAAACTGGCGAGAAAGGCGAAGTGAGTCAGCTTCATGGGGTGAATTCCTTGTTCTTGTCACTGCCCAGCAGGTAGCCGCTGGGGTTGGCCTCAAGGCGTTGGGAAATGCCGCGCAGCGAGGTCAGGGTTTCGCGCAGTTCGCGGATCGCCGGCGCCAGCCCATTGAGGCCCTGCAGGCCGTTGTCGAGGGAGTTCTGGTTTTTGCTCAGCAGGCCGTTGATGGTGGCGCTGCTCTGTTCCAGCGACTTCATCGCCTGCTCGGCACTGCCCAGCGCCTGCTTGCCCTGATCGTTAAGCAGGCCGTTGGCGTTGCGCATCAGTGCCGAGGTTTGCTCGAGCATGCTGCCGGCTTGTTTGCCGACGCTCGCCAGTTGCTGCATGGCCTGACGCAAGTCGCCGCGCTGATCGTTGATCGAACCGGTGGTCTGTTCCAGATGCGCCAGAGTGTTGCTGACGCGCTCGACGTTCTCCGGGGAAAACATCTGGTTGGCATTGTTCAACAGGGCGGTGACGCCGGTCATCAGGTCGTTGCTGTCATTAAGCAGCCGGGAAATGGGCGAGGGCGCCGCGACGATGGTCGGCAATTCGCCGTCGTGTCCGCGCAGTTTCGGACTCTCCGGAGTGCCGCCGCTGAGCTGGATGATCGAAGTGCCGGTGATCCCGGCCAGCGCCAGTTTGGCCTGGGTGTCTTCCTTGACCGGGGTGTCACCACCCAGACGAATCCGCGCCAGCACCCGGCGCGGGTCTTTCGGGTCGAGGCGCAAGCTGACCACGTCACCGACCTTGATCCCGCTGTACTGCACCGGGCTGCCCTTGGACAGACCGCTGACCGCCTCATTGAAGACGATTTCATAATCCTTGAACTCGCTGTCGACGCTGGACTTGGCCAGCCACAGACCGAAGAGCAGGGCGCCCGCCACGACAATTACGGCGAACAGGCCGATCAACACATGATGGGCTCGGGTTTCCATGTCAGACCTCGTTGAGCAATTTGGCGGCGTCCAGCGCCGAGCGGCCACGCGGGCCGTGGAAGTATTCGTGAATCCACCCGTCATCGGTTTCCGAGACCACGTCGATCGGACCGGCGACCAGTACCTTCTTCTGCGCCAGCACCGCCACACGGTCGGTGATGGTGTAGAGCGTGTCGAGGTCGTGGGTCACCAGAAACACGCTCAGGCCCAGCGCATCGCGCAGGGTCAGGATCAGTTGATCGAACTGCGCCGCGCCAATCGGATCGAGGCCGGCGGTGGGCTCGTCGAGAAACAGGATGTCCGGATCCAGCGCCAGGGCCCGGGCCAGCGCCGCGCGCTTGATCATCCCGCCGGACAGCGACGCCGGGTATTTGTCCGCCGCCGACAGCGGCAGCCCGGCCAGCGCCAGCTTCACCGCCGCCAGGTGCTCGGCGTCGTTGCGGCTCAGACCGGCGTGTTCGATCAGCGGCAGGGCGACGTTCTCGGTCACCGTCAGCGAGGAAAACAGCGCGCCTTTCTGGAACAGCACGCCGAAACGCCGCTCGACCAGTGAGCGCTCATGCTCGGACAGGCTCGGCAGGTTCTGCCCGAACACCTTTACGTTGCCTTCGCTGGGCCGGCGCAGGCCGACAATGCTGCGCAGCAGCACCGATTTGCCGCTGCCGGAACCGCCGACCACGGCGAGGATTTCGCCCTTGTACAAATCCAGATCGAGATTCTCGTGCACACTCTGGCTGCCAAAGCGATTGCACAGGCCACGGACTTCGATCACCGCCTCCGAGGGCGCACGGGGTAAACGACTCACCAGCCCATCTCCATGAAGAACAGCGCAGCCACCGCGTCGAGTACGATCACCACGAAAATCGACTGCACCACGGCGGACGTGGTGTGCGCGCCGACCGATTCGGCGCTGCCACTGACCTTGAAGCCTTCCAGGCAACCAATGGTCGCAATCAGGAAGGCAAACACCGGCGCTTTGACCAGACCAACCAGAAAGTGCTGAATGCCGATGTCGCTCTGCAACAGCGAGAGGAACATCGCCGGCGAAATCCCCAGCGACACCGCGCACACCACGCCGCCACCAATGATCCCGCAGAGCATCGCCAGAAACGTCAGCATCGGCAGCGCCACCAGCATCGCCAATACCCGCGGCACTACCAGCAGCTCCATCGGATCGAGGCCGAGGGTGCGGATTGCGTCGATCTCTTCGTTAGCCTTCATCGAACCGATCTGCGCGGTAAACGCGCTGGCGGTGCGTCCGGCCATCAGGATTGCCGTGAGCAGCACACCGAACTCGCGCAAAAAGGAGAAACCCACCAGATCGACGGTAAAGATCGTCGCACCGAAACTGGCCAGCACCGTGGCACCGAGAAACGCCACCACCGCGCCCACCAGAAAGGTCAGCAGCGCCACAATCGGCGCGGCGTCGAGGCCGGTCTGTTCGATGTGGGCGACGACGGGGGTGATGCGCCAGCGCTTGGGCCGCAGCAGATTGCGGGCAATGGTTTCGAGGATCAGGCCAATGAAACCCAGCACTTGCAGGGTATCCTGCCAGACCGTTTCCACCGCGCGCCCGATGCGGGTCAGCAATTGCACGCTGACGCTGACTTCCGGCTCCTTGATCGGCACACAGAAGTCGGTCAGCGAGCGATACACCGTTTGCAGCAGCGCGCGGTCAGCCTGGGAAATCGTACAGTCGGGGTGTTCGGCGGAGCGGCCCAGACGCTCGGAACCGAGCAGCTCCACCAGCAACGAAGCGCCTGCAGTGTCGAGGGCACCGAGGCTGTTGAGGTCGACCACGGTGTTGGCGTCGTACTGGCCGGTCAGTTGTTCGGTCAGGTGCTTGAGCTCGGCGTAATGGGCAAGCGTCCAGTCCCCGGAAACCCGCAGGCGGGCAGGGCTGATTGACGTGTCCAGCTGGGCATTACCGCTCATTGAGCTGCTGATCATAAGCTCCGTGCTTGTTCGGCTATTAAGCGAACTAACGTAATAGCACGAACCGGATTACTTTTCTTTGATCGCTGTGCTGTCTGTCACTTTGAAACGCAGCACGCCGATCACCTGACCGTCTTCAGTCAGCACCCGCACCTGCCACTTGCCCGCCGGGTTACCGGGAAAGTTCTGCTTGTGCGTCCAGGCGCGGTAGCCTTCCTTGCGCCCGCCGTGGATGTCGAGGGCGATGCGATCGACCTCTTTGCCGTCGAACTGCCACACATGGTAGATGCGTTCATCCAGCCCGCGCGGCGCATTGATGGCGGTGTAGGCGTAGAGACCGCCGTTGCGGATCTGCTCGGCGCTGACCTCGTCGAGGCTGGCGCCAGGCGTGCGGTCCTGCAACTGCGTGCTGATCGCTACGTCGGTCATCCACAGCGTCGCCGGCGGCACCCACGAGCGCAGGGTCCAGCCGACCGCGCCGATGCCGACGGTGATGCACAGAATGGCCAACGCGTTGCGCACGGTGCGGATCGGGAAGATCGACGCCAGACTCGGGAACGACAGCACCACCGCCGTACCCAGTGCCCATTTGAAACTCTGCGCGGTGGTCAGGTGCATGATCACCGGCAGCGCGGTGAGCAGGGCGGCGAACAGGGTCAGGGTATGCAACGCAAGAAACGCCCAGCGCCGTGGCGCCAGCCATTTGTAGTAGAGCGGGTCGACAATCGAGATCAGCGCGGCGATGCACAGCAGGCCGGTGAAGATCAGTTGGCCGCTGTTCCACGTAGTCGTGATGAAGAAGAACGGCAGGACGAAAAACAGACTTTCCTGGTGGATCATCTGCGTCGCGTAGCGCAGCAGCGGCTGGGGGATTTCCCGCTTGAAGATGCGCGTGAACAGCCCGGTCAGGGTGTTTTCCAGCATCAGCCAGATCCAGCTGAGCAGCATGATGATGGTGATCCAGCTCGCCAGCCCTTGCTGGCGATCGACCAAAATGAAACTGCCGACCCCGGAGATGAAACCGCCGAGCGCAATGACCCCGGGATAGCGCTTCATCAATTCGAGGATGCGCTGGATCAGCTGGGGGATTTTCTGCATGGTGGCGGTTCACGACTGGATAGGGAGAAACCTCGACAGAGTACCGTCCGCCGGGCGAGGTGGCGAGGCTCCCGGTCAGTAAAGCCTCTTATTTCTGTGGCGAGGGAGCTTGCTCCCGATCGACTGCGCAGCAGTCGCAAAACCTCAGTGCGCGGTGTTCCTGAAACATCTGAGTCGTCGGTATTGGGTCTGCTTCGCAGCCCAGCGGGAGCAAGCTCCCTCGCCACAGGATTCTCTTCATCCTTCGTCTTTGTGTTTGTCCCGGCGGTGCAGGCGCCAGCCGACCAAGATCAATAGCAGAACCCCGAGACCACCGGCAATCAGCCACAAAACTTCATCATCACTGAGCAACGGCTTTTCGATTCGCAGATACCCCGGCTGCAACAGCAACTCGCGCATGGCCTTGTTCGCCGTTTCCAGGGTCACGCCTTGCAGCTCGCGGGCAGGGTTGGCAAAGCGCCCGTCCTCGTAATCGCCAAGCGCGCTCCAGTAGTAGTCTGCCATCGCGCTGTTGCCCTGTACCGCCCAGGCCTGGTGGGCGATGGCGGCCTGTTTGATCCGGGCGAAGGTGTCGGGGTCGAGGCCGTTTTTCAGCAGGTCGGCCTTGAGGTCTTCCAGCACCTGTCTGGCCTCGACGAGATCATCGCGATCGACATCGGCATTGAGGCTCATGAAACCGACCCCGCCGAACACTTCGCGCTCGGCCCACGGCCCGTAGGACAAGCCATGGTTCAGGCGAATCTGCCGGTACAGTGCCCAGTCGAGGTAGTCCTTGAGGATGTCGAAAGTCTCGTCGTACTGATCGTCAAGCATCGGCTCCGGCACCAGCCAGTGCAACTTGGCGCTGTCGCCGATGAAGCCGCGGGTAAGGGTGCGCTCATGGGCGGCGCTGGTGCGGATGTCCGGCAGCTCACGGTGCTCGGCCGGATCCACCGCTTCGAGCGCGCCCCAAGTGCGTTCCAGATAGGCCGGCAGCAGTTTGTCGAGTTCACCGACGACGATCAGCGTCATGTTGTTCGGCGCGTACCAGGTCTTGCGCACCTTCTCCAGTTGCTCCTGGGTCAGGTGCCCGACCTCGGCGCGTTGCGGGCATTTCAGGCCCAGCTCCACCGCCAGTTGATTGCTGGCGGTGTGGCCCAGGTCCTGGCGGTCGAGAAAGCGTTGCAGGCGCGTGTAATGGCCGCCGTCCTCGCGCTCGACTACGCGCTTGGCGGCGTTGATCGCATTGTCGTCAATGCGGGTCTGGGTCAGCAGACCGAGCAGCAAGTCGAGCACTTTGCGCTGATTCTTCGCCGGGGCTTCGATGACGAACGTGGTGTCGGCGTTGCTGGTGAACGCGTTCCACTCACCGCCCAACGCCTGCATGCGCTCCTCAAGGCCACCTTCGCCGGTGGCATCGACACCGCTGAACAACAGGTGCTCGAGCAGGTGCGGCAGCTCTTTTTCATCACAATCGAAATCGTCGAGGCCGACGCCGACCACCAGACGAATCGCCACATGCCCGCGTTCAGTGCCGGGTTTGAGCAACAGCTGTAATCCGTTGGGCAGCGCATAGCCTTCGACCTGAAAGCGATCAACGGCGAAGGCGGGCAGGGAACCGAGCAACAGACAGGCGAACAACAGGCAACGCATAACAGGCTTCCGTACGGCTGATTTGGAGATCCGTGTCGTCAGTCAGGGCTCCATCGCTGGCAAGCCAGCTCCCACAAGGATTTGCGGCGCTCACAAAACCCTG
>NZ_JABULD010000658.1:0-8574 GCF_014060985.1 Pseudomonas sp. MD195_PC81_125 | reverse complement strand
TGACTGACCCACAGCGTTCGCGAGCAGGCTCGCTCCCACAGTTGATCGCGCTACCGTCGAGGAAATCTTATGGAATGGCTCCCCCACATCACCGTCGCCACCATCGTCGAAGACAATGGCCGCTTCCTGATGGTCGAAGAACACAAGGCCGGGCGTAACGTGCTGAACCAGCCCGCCGGCCATCTCGACCCGGACGAAACCCTGATCGACGCCGCCATCCGCGAAACCCTTGAGGAAACCGGCTGGGACGTCGAACCCACTGGCGTGATCGGGATTTACCTGTACACCGCGCCAAGCAACGGCGTGACTTACCAGCGGGTGTGCTTCAGCGCCAAAGCGGTGAAACACCACCTGGACTATCAACTCGACGACGGCATCGTCGGCGCCAAGTGGTTGACCCGTAGCGAATTAATCGCTCAGCGCGACAACTGGCGCAGCGAGCTGATCATCCGTTGCATCGACGACTATCTGGCCGGCCATCACTTCAGTCTGGAACTGATCCGCCCTTCTCTTTAGCCTTGAGGCCGTGAGCCTGCTAGAATCGCGTCCTTTTTCAAGACACTCATTGAATCCCTATGCGTGATCCAGCCCCTTCTGACACATCCAAGAAGCGCGTCATTGTCGGCATGTCCGGCGGCGTGGACTCTTCCGTTTCCGCTCTCCTGCTGATCGAGCAGGGTTACGAGGTGGAAGGCCTGTTCATGAAGAACTGGGAAGAAGACGACGGAACGGAATACTGCACCGCCATGGATGACCTGGCGGATGCCCAGGCCGTGTGCGACAAGATCGGCATCAAGCTGCACACCGCCAACTTCGCCGCCGAGTACTGGGACAACGTGTTCGAGCACTTCCTCGCCGAATACAAGGCCGGTCGCACGCCGAACCCGGACATCCTGTGCAACCGCGAGATCAAGTTCAAGGCGTTCCTCGACTACGCCATGATGCTTGGCGCCGACCTGATTGCCACCGGCCACTATGTGCGCCGTCGCGACATCGATGGCCGCACCGAACTGCTCAAGGGCCTCGATCCGAACAAGGACCAGAGCTATTTCCTGCACGCCGTCGGCGGCGAACAGATTGCCAAGACCCTGTTCCCGGTCGGTGAACTGGAAAAGCCCGAAGTGCGTGCGATTGCCGAGAAATACGAGCTGGCGACCGCCAAGAAGAAGGATTCCACCGGAATCTGCTTCATCGGCGAACGACGCTTCAGCGATTTCCTCAAGCAATACCTGCCGGCGCAACCGGGCGAGATCAAGACCACCGAAGGCGAGGTCATCGGCCGTCACCACGGCTTGATGTACCACACCATCGGTCAGCGTCAGGGCCTGGGTATCGGCGGTCTGAAAGATGCCGGCGACGAGCCGTGGTACGTGTTGCGCAAGGATCTGGACACCAACGAGCTGATCGTCGGTCAGGGCAACAACCATCCGTGGCTGTTCTCCAGCGCCCTGCTCGCCTCGGAAATCTACTGGGTCAATCCGATCGACCTGAGCCAGCCACTGCGCCTCACCGCCAAAGTGCGTTATCGCCAGAGCGACCAGGCTTGCACCCTGGAAAAAACCGCCAGCGGCTATCGCGCCGTGTTCGACGAGCCGCAGCGCGCTGTCACCCCGGGCCAGTCCGTGGTGTTCTACGACGGTGAAATCTGCCTCGGCGGCGGCGTGATCGAAGTTGCCGAGCCGTGGAGCGGCCAGGCATGAGCCCGACTCAGGAGCAACTGACGGCGCTGGGGCGGCGTGTTTCTCGCCGCCGTGCTGGTCGACCGGATCGCCAAGACCGGGCAGACCAGCGAGGCCGGCCTGAGCTGCATGCTCGGCAGCCTGCTGGTACGCGACCCGAAGGACACACTGGATGTGTACGGCGGCGACGACCTCAATCTGCGCGAAGCTACCGTGCATTGATCGGCGCTCTTGAGCGCGACCCCAGCACCCTGCAGCGCGAGCCGCTGCGCTACGCCCTGTCGATGCTCGGCCTTGAGCGCCAATTGGCCAAACGAGACGACATGCTCGACACCATCGGCAAGCGCTTGCCGCAGATCCAGTCACAGGTCGAACATTTCGGCCCGGCCCACGAAAACGTGATCGCCGCTTGCGGTGCGCTGTATCAGGACACCTTGAGCACACTGCGCCAGCGGATTCAGGTGCATGGCGACATGCGCAACCTGCAACAACCGAGCAATGCCTCGAAAATCCGCGCCCTGCTGCTGGCCGGCATCCGTTCGGCGCGCCTGTGGCGACAGCTCGGCGGCCACCGCTGGCAGTTGGTGATCAGCCGGCGCAAGCTGCTCAAAGAGCTGTATCCGTTGATGCGCAGCGAGTAAATCGTCGCGCGATAAAAGTTTTGTAGTCTGTAGCGCGTAATACGCCGGTCAGTTGGCAACGGACCGGCGGATTTTTTCATGTATGATACGCGCCCCATTTCGTTGCCCGACTGTCCGAGAACACCCCATGCAGCTCTCTTCGCTCACTGCGGTTTCCCCTGTTGACGGCCGCTACGCCGGCAAAACCCAGGCCCTGCGCCCGATTTTCAGCGAGTACGGCCTGATCCGTGCCCGCGTCCTGGTTGAAGTGCGCTGGCTCCAGCGCCTGGCCGCCCACGCCGGTATCCCGGAAGTGCCCGCCTTCTCCGCCGAGGCCAACGCCGTTCTGAATGAACTGGCTGAAAACTTCTCGCTGGAGCACGCCGAGCGCGTCAAAGAGATCGAGCGCACCACCAACCACGACGTCAAGGCGATCGAATACCTGCTCAAGGAGCAGGCGGCCAAACTGCCGGAGCTGGCCAAGGTCAGCGAGTTCATTCACTTTGCCTGCACCAGTGAAGACATCAACAACCTGTCCCACGCCCTGATGCTGCGCGAAGGCCGTGACGACGTGATGCTGCCGCTGATGCGCCAGACTGCCAACGCCATCCGCGAACTGGCAATCCGTTTCGCCGACGTGCCGATGCTGTCGCGCACTCACGGCCAGCCGGCCTCCCCGACCACGCTGGGCAAAGAGCTGGCGAACGTGGTTTACCGCCTCGAGCGTCAGATCGCTCAAGTCGCTGCCGTGCCGCTGCTGGGCAAGATCAACGGTGCCGTGGGCAACTACAATGCGCACCTGTCGGCCTACCCGCAGATCGACTGGGAAGCCAACGCCCGCGCGTTCATCGAAGACGAGCTGGGCCTGGGCTTCAACCCGTACACCACCCAGATCGAACCGCACGACTACATCGCCGAGCTGTTTGACGCCATTGCGCGCTTCAACACCATCCTGATCGACTTTGACCGTGACATCTGGGGCTACATCTCCCTGGGTTACTTCAAGCAGCGCACCATCGCTGGCGAAATCGGTTCGTCGACCATGCCGCACAAGGTCAACCCGATCGACTTCGAAAACTCCGAAGGCAACCTGGGCATCGCCAACGCACTGTTCCAGCACCTGGCGAGCAAACTGCCGATCTCCCGCTGGCAGCGCGACCTGACCGACTCCACCGTACTGCGCAACCTTGGCGTGGGCTTTGCTCACAGCGTGATTGCCTACGAAGCCAGCCTCAAAGGCATCAGCAAACTCGAGCTCAACGCCGACAAGATTGCTGCCGATCTGGACGCTTGCTGGGAAGTATTGGCCGAGCCGATCCAGACCGTAATGCGCCGCTACAACATCGAAAACCCGTACGAGAAGCTGAAAGAACTGACCCGCGGCAAGGGCATCAGCCCTGAAGCGCTGCAGACTTTCATCGACGGCCTGGACATGCCAGCCGAAGCGAAAGCCGAGCTGAAACAGCTGACCCCGGCCAACTACATCGGTAACGCTGTAGCGCAAGCCAGACGCATCTGATTCACCGCTTGACCCGTTTGAGACGCCCGGCCGCGCCGGGCGTTTTTATTCCCGTCTGAAAAATGCTTTTTTTCAATAGGTTACACATGAATCCTGATACTCCTCTTCAACTTCTGGGCGGCCTTACGGCGCGCGAATTCATGCGCGATTACTGGCAGAAAAAGCCGCTGCTGATCCGTCAGGCCATTCCTGACTTCGAAAGCCCGATCGACGCCGACGAACTGGCCGGCCTGGCCCTGGAAGAAGAGGTCGAGTCGCGCCTGGTGATCGAGCACGGCGAGCGCCCGTGGGAGCTGCGTCGCGGCCCGTTCGCCGAAGACGAATTCAGCAAACTGCCGGAAAAAGAGTGGACTTTGCTCGTTCAGGCCGTTGATCAATTCGTCCCGGAAGTCAGCGAACTGCTGGAAAACTTCCGCTTCCTGCCGAGCTGGCGCGTCGATGACGTGATGATCAGCTTCGCCGCTCCGGGTGGCAGCGTCGGTCCGCACTTCGACAACTACGACGTATTCCTGCTGCAAGGCCACGGCAAGCGCAACTGGAAGATCGGCCAGATGTGCGACTCCGAGAGCCCGCTGCTGCAACACGCGGATCTGCGCATCCTCGCCGAATTCCACGAAACCGAAGAGTGGATGCTGGAACCGGGCGACATGCTCTACCTGCCACCGCGCCTGGCCCACTGCGGTGTCGCGGTCGACAACTGCATGACCTACTCGGTCGGTTTCCGCGCGCCGAGCGCCTCTGAAGTGTTGACCCATTTCACTGACTTCCTCAGCCAGTTCCTGACTGACGAAGAACGCTACACCGACGCCGATGCGAAACCGGTCAGCGATGATCCGCATCAGATCCAGCACGACGCACTCGGCCGCCTGAAAAGCCTGCTCGCCGAACACATGAGCGACGAACGCCTGCTGCTGACCTGGTTCGGCCAGTACATGACCGAGCCGCGCTACCCGGAACTGGTGGTCGGCCCGGAAGACGTTGAAGAAGATGACTTCCTCAATGCCCTGCAGGACGGTGCGGTGCTGATCCGCAACCCGAGCGCGCGCCTGGCCTGGTCGGAAGTCGATGACGATCTGCTGCTGTTCGCCAGCGGTCAGAGCCGTTACCTGCCGGGCAAGCTGCGCGAGTTGTTGAAGATGATCTGCGCCGCCGATGCGCTGCACGTCGACAACCTCGGCGAGTGGCTGAACGACGACGACGGTCGCGGCCTGCTGTGTGAGCTGGTCAAACAGGGCAGCCTGGGATTTGCCGATGAATAAGATTCGCGTACGTGTCGCAGACTGGCAAAAGGACAACGCCGAGATCCGGCGCATTCGTGAAACGGTGTTCATCGCCGAACAATCAGTGCCACCCGAGCTTGAATGGGACGCCGATGACGCGACCGCCGTACATTTCCTGGCGTTCGAAGGCGACTTTCCGATCGGCACCGCGCGCCTGCTGCCCGACGGGCACATTGGCCGGGTGTCGGTACTGAAGGACTGGCGCGGGATGAAGGTGGGCGATGCGCTGATGCAAGCGGTCATCGCCGAAGCCGAAGCCCGCGGCCTGCAGCAGCAGATGCTCAGCGCGCAGGTACAGGCCACAGCGTTCTATGAGCGCCTGGGCTTCAGCCTGGTCAGTGAGGAATTCCTTGAAGCCGGGATTCCGCATGTCGATATGGTTCGGCATTCGGCTTGATCAGTAGAGCTCCTGAGACCTCCATTGATTTTGTGATCTCTGGAGATCCTGTGGTGAGGGGATTTATCCCCGATGGGTCGCGGAGCGGCCCCAAAATTTCAGGTCTGCTTCGCAGCCATCGGGGATAAATCCCCTCACCACAAAGGCCCTTGAGCGCCCACTCAAAACGCCCCGCCATTTTCGGATGCCGGGGCGTTTTGCTGTCTACGATTCAACTTGCCCCACCCCGGGCCGACAAACTGGCAATATCAAGCCTTTCGAAAGCGGAGATAACGGACATGTCCCTACGCACCCTGCTCACCACCCTGCTGCTCGGCTGCAGTTTTTCGGTGATGGCAGCCACAGAAATCGTGCCCCTCAATTACCGCACTAGCGCAGATATGCTGCCGATGGCGCAGGACTTCATCGGCAAGGACGGTCAGGTCAGCGCCTATGGCAATCAACTGATCATCAAGGCCGAGCCGGACAAGATCCAGGAACTCAAGGCGCTGATCAGTCAACTCGACACTGCGCCCAAACGCCTGCTGATCACGGTCGATACCAATGAAAACAACGACCGTGGCGATGAAGGCTACTCGGTCAACGGCGCCCAACCGAACCAGACCCGCATCATCAGCCGCAGCACCGCCAGTCGCGACGGCGGCGTGCAACAGGTGCAAGCCACCGACGGCATGCCGGCGCTGATTCAAGTCGGTCAAAGTGTGCCGATCACCAGCAGCCAGACCAACTCCTACGGCGATTACAGCAGCCAGACGCAATACCGCAACGTCACCCAGGGTTTCTATGTGACGGCAAGCGTTACCGGCGACATCGTTCACCTGGCAATCAGTACCAACCGTGACCGCATGAGCCAGGAACGTCCCGATGTAGTGAACGTGCAAAGTACCGACACAACAGTCAGCGGACGCCTGGGCGAATGGATCACTCTCGCCGGGGTGAATCGCCAGACTCAGGCCGACAAACAGGGGCTGACCCGCAGCTACTCGACTCAAGGCCGGGATGACATGACCTTGCGGGTCAAAGTCGACTCCCTGGACTAAAGCACCGAAAACTGACTGATTAGTCGTATTAGACGAAAGATGTAGTGCTTGAAAAAAAAGCACTACAAATCGTTTGACGAGCCAAAAAAGCGAAGGCATGATGGCCTCGCTCCCGCTAATCAGAGGCCCTGGCAAGGGCCTTCGAAGCGACGTCCGCACCTACCCCGCGAACCGCTTCGTGTCTGTACCGCCCACAAGGTGTGTTTGACGAGGTTGCCGACTGGAACGAAGTTGTCCCGAGGGACGGAAGCGTAATTAGGTAACCCGGCTTCACGCTGTAGAACGTATAAAGGCCCACGACACCTGAATGCGCCCGCAGTCCGCCACTACCTGCTCACTTCCCCTCGAGCCCATCGTTCATCCCGTCGCCTACCCCGCCGAACCCGACCTGACCGCCTAAGCTTCTGGTCAGCGAGCGCAGGAATTTTCCACCGCAGAACAACTTTTCATAAAGACGCGACGAGGTTTATCTCCATGGCACTGACACGCGAACAGCAAATTGCAGCCCTTGAAAAAGACTGGGCTGAAAACCCGCGCTGGAAAGGCGTGACTCGCACTTACTCCGCTGCTGACGTCGTCCGTCTGCGTGGCTCGGTTCAACCTGAGCACACCTTTGCAAAAATGGGCGCCGAGAAGCTGTGGAACCTGGTGACCCAGGGTGCCAAGCCATCCTTCCGCCCAGAGAAAGACTTCGTCAACTGCATGGGTGCCCTGACCGGCGGCCAGGCCGTTCAGCAGGTCAAGGCCGGTATCCAGGCGATCTACCTGTCGGGCTGGCAAGTGGCTGCGGACAACAACTCCGCCGAATCGATGTACCCGGACCAGTCGCTGTACCCGGTGGACTCGGTGCCAACCGTGGTCAAGCGCATCAACAACTCGTTCCGTCGTGCCGACCAGATCCAGTGGAAAGCCGGCAAGAACCCGGGTGACGAAGGCTACATCGACTACTTCGCGCCAATCGTGGCTGACGCCGAAGCCGGTTTCGGTGGCGTACTGAACGCCTACGAACTGATGAAGAGCATGATCGAAGCAGGCGCCGCCGGCGTGCACTTCGAAGACCAGCTGGCTTCCGTGAAGAAGTGCGGCCACATGGGCGGCAAGGTGCTGGTTCCTACCCAGGAAGCCGTGCAGAAGCTGACCGCTGCTCGCCTGGCTGCCGACGTTGCCGGTGTACCGACCATTATCCTGGCCCGTACCGACGCCAACGCTGCCGACCTGCTGACTTCCGACTGCGACCCGTACGACCAGCCGTTCGTGACTGGCACCCGTACCCAGGAAGGTTTCTACAAGGTTCGCGCCGGTCTGGACCAGGCCATCGCCCGTGGCCTGGCCTACGCACCGTACGCCGACCTGATCTGGTGCGAAACCGCCAAGCCGGACCTGGAAGAAGCCCGTCGCTTCGCCGAAGCGATCAAAAAGGAATACCCGGACCAGATCCTGTCGTACAACTGCTCGCCTTCCTTCAACTGGAAGAAAAACCTGGACGACGCGACCATCGCCAAGTTCCAGCGCGAACTGTCCGCCATGGGCTACAAGCACCAGTTCATCACCCTGGCCGGCATTCACAACATGTGGCACAGCATGTTCAACCTGGCGCACGACTACGCCCGCAACGACATGACTGCCTACGTGAAGCTGCAGGAGCAGGAATTCGCTGACGCCGCCAAGGGTTACACCTTCGTGGCTCACCAGCAGGAAGTGGGCACCGGCTACTTCGACGACATGACCACCGTAATCCAGGGCGGCACGTCCTCGGTCACCGCGCTGACCGGTTCGACCGAAGAAGAACAGTTCCACTGATTCGGCTTCGCTGAGCAAACGGCCTTTGCGGATCGTATAAAAAGCTAACCGCAAAGCCACAAGACTGACGCCCCGACTGGTTCGGGGCGTTTTTTTTGCCCGCAGAATTCCACCGCCCTGCAGGAGCTGCCACAGGCTGCGATCTTTTGATCTTGTCTTTAAAAAAGCAAAAGTCAAAAAGATCGCAGCCTTCGGCAGCTCCTACAAAGGGTAGATCCTGCAACGACCCTTGTGGGAGC
>NZ_JABULD010000362.1:0-20430 GCF_014060985.1 Pseudomonas sp. MD195_PC81_125 | reverse complement strand
CTCGCGAAAGCCACACTGCGGTTTATCAGATCAACCACGGTGATGTCATTCGCGAGCAGGCTCGCTCCCACAGAAAAGCGAAACTGGCGTCAGATCGCTTCCAGCTTGGCATACCCCAGCATCAGCCACTTGCTGCCTTCGCTGAAATTCACCTGCACCCGTGCCTGCGCGCCGGAACCTTCGAAGTTGAGGATCACGCCGTCGCCGAAGATCGAATGGCGTACTGCCTGACCCAGGCTGAAGCCGGTTTCCGGAATCTCGCTGCCGCTGAACAGGTTGCTGCCGCTCATCGACTGGTTGCCGCCAAACGGTCGGCTGACGCTGTTCGACAGACGCACTTCCTGGATCAGCCCCTTCGGCACCTCGCGGACGAAACGCGAAACCTTGTTGTAGGTCTCGCTGCCGTACAGGCGTCGGGTTTCAGCATAGGTCATCACCAGATTCTGCATGGCGCGGGTAATACCGACGTAGGCCAGACGGCGTTCCTCTTCAAGGCGCCCCGGTTCTTCCAGGCTCATCTTGTGCGGGAACAGGCCTTCTTCCATGCCCACCAGGAACACGTAAGGGAATTCCAGACCTTTGGCGCTGTGCAGGGTCATCAGTTGAATGCTGTCTTCATGCTCGTCGGCCTGCGTGTCGCCGGCTTCCAGCGACGCGTGGCCGAGGAATGCCGCCAGGGGCGTCAGCTCTTCGTCTTCTTCGGTGTTTTCGAAGTTGCGCGCGGCGCTGACCAGTTCCTCAAGGTTTTCTACCCGGGCCTGGCCTTTCTCGCCTTTTTCCGCTTCGTGATAGGCGATCAGCCCCGATTGTTCGATGACGGTCTGGGTCATCAAATGCAACGGCATCTCCATGCACTTGGCGGCGAGATTTTCGATCAGCTCGATAAACGCCCCCAGGGCGCCGGCAGCACGACCGGTCAGGCCTTTATTGGCGACCAGTTGCCGCATCGCTTCCCACATCGACACATCGCTGTGACGGGCATGGTCGCGGATCGCCTCGACGGTTTTCTCGCCAATGCCACGGGCCGGGACGTTGATGACCCGCTCCAGCGCGGCATCGTTGCCGCGACCTTCCAGCAAACGCAGGTAGGCCATGGCGTTCTTGATTTCCGCGCGCTCGAAGAAGCGCTGGCCGCCATAGATACGGTACGGAATGCGCTCGCGCAGCAAGGCTTCTTCCAAAACGCGCGATTGGGCGTTGGAGCGGTAAAGAATCGCGATGTCGCTGCGAGCCAGGCCGGTTTTCAGCGCGCTTTCGATGGTTTCGACAACATAGCGTGCTTCGTCGTGTTCGTTGAACGCGGCATACAGGTTGATCGCTTCGCCATCGCCACCGTCGGTCCACAGCTCTTTGCCGAGGCGTCCGGTGTTGTTGGCGATCAAGGCGTTGGCCGCTTTGAGGATGCCGGCGGTGGAGCGGTAGTTCTGCTCCAGGCGGATGGTCACCGAATCCGGGAAGTCGGATGAGTACTGATGAATGTTCTCGATTTTCGCCCCGCGCCAGCCGTAGATCGACTGATCGTCGTCGCCGACCACCATCAGGCTGTCACCGCCCTTGCCAAGCAGGCGCAGCCAGGCGTACTGCACGGCGTTGGTGTCCTGGAACTCGTCCACCAGAATGTGGCGGAAGCGCTTTTGATAGTGCGCCAGCAGACCCGGATGATCGCGCCACAGATCGAGGGCGCGTAGCAGCAGTTCGGAAAAATCGATGACGCCGGCGCGCTGGCAGGCCGCCTCGTAGGCTTCATAGATGCCGCGCATGGTCGCCAGGTACAAGTCGCCGCTGGCCTGAATGTGCTGTGGGCGCAGACCTTCGTCTTTCTGCCCGTTGATGAACCATTGGGCCTGACGCGCCGGCCAGCGTTGCTCGTCCAGCCCCAGCTCGCGGATCACCCGCTTGACCAGGCGTTGCTGGTCGTCGCTGTCGAGAATCTGGAAAGTCTGGCTCAACCCGGCTTCCTGCCAGTGCGCCCGCAACAGGCGGTGCGCCAGGCCGTGGAAGGTACCGACCCACATGCCGGCCGGGTTGATACCCAGCAACTGCTCGATGCGATGACGCATCTCGGCAGCGGCCTTGTTGGTGAAGGTCACCGACAGAATGGAGTGGGGCGAGGCGTTTTCCACCTGGATCAACCAGGCGATACGGTGCACCAGCACTCGGGTTTTACCGGAACCGGCACCGGCCAGGACCAACTGACGGCCAACGGGGGCTGCTACGGCCTGGCGTTGGGCATCGTTGAGGGAGTTCAGCAGAAGGGAGAGATCATCGCGCATCGGGGCATTCTAGGGTGCGCCGCAGGCCCGGGCAAACCGAGCTTTGCATTAGCCGATGAAAGCGCCGTCGATGACGACCGGTCGGTCACTGGCTACAGGCTTCGGCCCGCCTCGCTTTGCGGGTTTTGCCGGTGATCGGACGGGAAAAGTTTCCGGCAAATTATGATCTGGAGCAGTTTGGCAACGGGGGCTGCTTGTGTATGCTCCGTCCACGTTTCGGGCCCAATGCTCACTCTTATAAGAACAACAACATTGCACAAGACCCTCAGCTCAGACCTGTCGGGCCCCTCTGTGGAACCCCGGGTCATCCGCAAGCATTACGCCGTCGAAATGGCGGTCGAACGCACGCGCCTGCTGTATCAGGGCTCGCTGCTGCCGACGATGTTCATGTTGCTCAATGGTCTGGTCTGCGCCGCTTTGCTCTGGAGCCCGCAGCGCTATTTCGTGGTCAGCATCTGGCTGGTCTGGTTGTTGTCGCTGGTGGCGCTGCGGGTGATTCAGGTCGCGGCGTTCGATTCGGCGATCCCGGACCGTCAGGCCCAGCCGATCTGGTTCCGCATGTTCCTCTTAGGCTCGACCATGACCGGCCTGACGCTGGCTGGCGCCGGCATTGCACTGGTGCCCGCCGACAACTTCATGCAGCAAGCCTGGGTGTTCGGCCTGATCGGCGCCGCGACATTGTCGGCCAGCGTTGCTTATGCCGTCAGCCTGCCAGCGTTTCTGTCCTTTACCTTGCCGTGCCTGCTGCCGGCGATCGGCTACCTGTTCTGGGGCGGCGACGAACAGGCCCGCGGCTGGGGCTGGCTCGGGCTGATTCTGCTCGGCTCGCTGAGTGTGGTGGCATGGCAGGTCAATCGGTTGATCGACCGCGGCTTGCTGCGGCGTTTTCAGAACCAGCACCTGATCGAGCACCTGCAGCAGGCGCAGAACCGCAGCGAGCAGCTCAATCAGGCGCTGGCCAAGGAAATCGAACAGCGGCGCTGCGCCGAGGGCCAATTGCGTGAAGCACAGATCGAGCTGGAAGATCGCGTGGCGCAGCGCAGTCGCGAACTGGACGTAGCCAATCAGGCGTTGAGCAAAAGCGAAGCCCGTCTGGCCCTGGCGTTGAAGGCCAGTGAGCTGGGGCTGTGGGACTGGAACCTGCAAACCGACGAAGTCCATCACACGCAGATTCAGGAGTTGTTCGGCCTCGCGCCTGAATACGTCACGGCGATCCTGCGCGACCTCAAGCCACGCCTGCACCCCGAGGATGTGCCTGGACTCAAGCAGGCGCTGATCGAGCACCTGAAGGGGCGCTCCGAGGACTATCAGATCGAATACCGCGTACGGCACGGTGACGGCCATTGGGTATGGATCGAAGACCGCGGCCGCGCTGTGGAGCGCAGTGACAGTGGCCGGGTGATCCGCATGGTCGGCACCCGGCGCGACATCAGCGCGAGCAAAAGCCTTGAAGAACAGCAGCGACTGGCGGCCACGGTGTTCGAAGCGGCCAGCGAAGGTATCGTCATTCTCGACCCGAACTACGCGCTGATTGCGATCAATCAGGCGTTCAGCCGGGTCACCGGTTATGACATCGAAGACATGCTCGGGCGCAATGTCGTCGAGCTGCCGTGCAGTCGTGATGCGCGGCGACATTACGTTTCGATCCGCCACGCGCTGCAGCAGCACGGCAGCTGGCAGGGCGAACTGGTGGAAACCCGCAAGAACGGCGAGCTGTATCCGCAGTGGCTGCAACTCAATGCGGTGCGCGACAGTCGGGGAAACGTCAGTCATATCGTTGGCTTCTTCGCCGATCTTTCCGCGCGGCGCGAATCCGAAGAACGCATGCGCTACCTGACGCACTACGATGAACTCACCGGGCTGGCCAATCGTTCGCTGTTCCGCGAGCGCCTGCACGAAGCCCATCAGCGCGTGCGTCAGGGCGGCCGGCGCAGTCTGGCGCTGCTGCACATCAATCTTGATCGCTTCAAGCTGCTCAACGACAGCCTTGGTCATGAGGTCGCGGACCAACTGCTGCAGAAAATGGCCCGACGTCTGGTCAACGCGTTGCCGGAGGCCGACACCATTGCGCGACTGTCCGGTGACGAGTTCGCGGTGCTGTTCGATGCTTACGGCAACCTGTCGAGCCTGGCGCGAGTCGCCACGCGGCTGTCGAGCAAGCTGCGCCTGCCGTTGACGGTCGAAGGGCATGAGCTGGTGGTCAGTGCCTCGATGGGCATCAGCATGCTGCCGGACAACGCCCGAGAGATTGCCGCGCTGGTCAGTCAGTCGAACATGGCCATGCAACACGCCAAGCACTTGGGCGGCAACAATTTCCAGTTCTATACCGACAGCTTGCAGGCCAGCACCCTTGAGCGTCTGCAACTGGAGAACCAGTTGCGCAAAGCCATCGAAGACAAGCAGCTCAAGGTGTTCTACCAGCCGAAGCTGTGCCTGCAAACCGGGCGCCTGAATGCGGCGGAAGCGCTGGTGCGCTGGGATCATCCGACCATGGGCCGGGTGCCGCCGGGGGACTTCATCGGTCTGGCCGAGGAAACCGGACTGATCGGCCCGATCGGCGAATTCGTGCTGCGCCAGGCCTGCTGGCAGGCGTGCGAATGGCAGCGTCAGGGGCTGGCGCCGATTCGGGTATCGGTGAACCTGTCGGTGCATCAACTGCGTCAGGGCAAACTGGTCAGTCTGGTGCGCCAGGTGCTGGAGGAAACCGGGCTGGCGCCGCACTACCTCGAACTGGAACTCACCGAGAGTCAGCTGCTGGACAGCGTCGAACACATCATCGCGACCTTCCAGCAACTGCGCGATCTGGGGGTGAAGCTGGCAATCGACGATTTCGGCACCGGCTATTCGTCACTGAGTTACCTCAAGCGGATTCCGGTGGATTACGTGAAGATCGATCAGGCGTTCATTCGCGGGCTGGGGCAGGGCAGTGAGGATGCGGCGATCACCCGGGCGATCATCGCCATGGCTCACGGGCTGTCGTTGAAAGTGGTGGCCGAAGGTGTCGAGCGGCAAGAGCAGCTGGATTTTTTACGCGTCGAGTGCTGCGACGAAGTGCAGGGTTATCTGATCAGTCGTCCGGTGGAGGCCGACCGTCTGGCCGGGCTGTTGCGCGAACAGGAAAAACCACTTTAAGGGCTACATGCACTCCATCGCGCCTGATATGGGGACATGGAGTTACGCATTGAGCAGGCAAAAAGCCAATTCATGTAGTATAACTACAAGCGTGCTACATCCTTGCCCATAAGAAGAGTCCAGCCCCTTGAATCTGCTGCAACACATCGCCCAGTCACGTCACCTGTTACGCAAGTCGGAGCTCAAGGTCGCCGACCACGTGCTGCTTGACCCTGCGGCGGTGATGCACAGTTCCATGGCCGACCTGGCCCACAGCGTCGGCATCAGCGAACCGACCATCGTGCGCTTCTGCCGGGCCATTGGCTGCTCCGGGTTTCAGGATCTCAAACTCAAACTGGCGCAGAGCCTGGCCGCCGGTGCCAGCTTCGGCCAGTTCGCGATCCATGAAGACGACTCGGTCGCCGACTACAGCCTGAAAATTTTCGACACCACATTGCATACGCTGATGGAGGTTCGCGAGAAGCTCGATCCGGTGGAATTGCAGCGTGCCGTGACGCTGATGTCCCAGGCGCAGCGCGTCGAGTTCTACGGCTTTGGTGCGTCGGGCGCGGTGGCGGCGGATGCGCAGCACAAGTTCTTCCGTCTGCTGCTGACCGCTGCGGCGTATTCCGACCCGCACATGCAGGCGATGTCGGCGGTGACCTTGAAGCCGACCGATGTGGCGATCTGCATTTCTCAGTCCGGGCGCTCCAAGGATCTGCTGATCACTGCCAACCTGGTGCGCGAGAGCGGCGCTTCGCTGATCACTTTGTGCCCGAGTCAGACACCGTTGGCCGAGCTGTCGACGGTCAATCTGGCCATCGATGTACACGAAGACACCGAGATCTACACGCCGCTGACCTCGCGCATTGCGCACCTGGTGGTGATCGACGTGCTGGCGATGGGCGTGGCGATGGCGCGTGGGCCGAGTCTGGTCAATCACCTGAAGAGCGTGAAGCGCAGCCTGCGCAGCTTGCGGCTGTCCCCCAAGGCCGTGAAAGCCCTGGATGACTAAAGTCTGCTTTTGTGGCGAGGGAGCTTGCTCCCGATGGGGCGCGCAGCGGCCCTGAAAGGCCGGGCCTGCTTCGCAGTCCAGCGGGAGCAAGCTCCCTCGCCACAATGAAACGCAATCGGCAAAGTTTCATCGCACTGTCATCCCCGCGCAGCCAAACCGTCATCCCCCACGCCTATCGTGAAACTCCCGTACTCGCCTTGGGAGACTCGAAATGGCTCAGCCCTACGAAGAACGCAACAGCGCCGCGAAAACCCGTCGTCAGCAGGAAGACCAGCGCCGCATGGAATTCCGTCGCGCCATCGAAGATCGCTTCGAACTTCGTCAGTTGCAGAGCGAAATCAGCGATTTTCCCGAGGACATCGAACTCAACTACTGGCAGGCCGCACCGGCAGTTTCCCGTCGAAACGCTCAACCAGCGCGCTGATCTGCACCCGCTCGCTGCGGATAAACGCCAGGAAGGCATGCGCCACCGGTGACAGCCGTTTGGCCTTGGCTTGCACCAGACACCAGCTGCGAAACAGCGGCAACTCTTCGACCGGCAGCTCCACCAGGCCGCCGGTCGCCAGTTCCAGGTTCAGGGCATGGCGCGTCAACAGCGCCAGGCCCAGACCCGCCACGACGCATTCACGTTGAGCTTCGGCCGAGGCCACTTCCTGAGTCTGGGTGAAGTGCACGCGTTTCTCTTTGAAATACTCTTCACAAGCCAATCGCGTACCTGAGCCCGGTTCGCGGATCAGCAGCGTGTAAGGCTCAAGATCCTGCAGACGCAGCGGCCCCATGTGCGCCAGCGGATGGTCCGGGCGCGCCACGGCGACAATCGGGTTGTTCAGAAACGGCAGAAACTCCAGACCCATGTCCTGCGGCACCATCGACATGATCACCAGATCATCGCGGTTGTCCGAGAGGCGGCGAATCACCTGGCCGCGGTTGACCACAGTCAGCTGCAGGTTCACTTCCGGGTGCTGGCGCTTGAACGCGGCGAACAGGTGCGGCACGAAGTATTTGGCACTGGATTCCACCGCTAGCTTCAACTGGCCTTGCAGCGAGCCCTGCATGTCCGACAGCTGCATGTCGAGGTTTTCCAGGCGGCCGAAGATGTCCCGGCTGGCACGCTGCAGGGCTTCGGCGGCCTCGGTCATGTAGAGTTTTTTGCCGACGTAATCGAATAACGGCTGGCCGATCAGCTCTTCCAGCTGACGAATCTGTAGGCTGACGGCCGGTTGTGTTAGAGACATTTCATCGGCGGCGCGGCTGTAGGAACGTAAATCACACACTTCGTTGAAGATCTGCAATTGGCGTAATGTCATACGCATCAAGGACTTACGCATTTCTTATAGGCTCTAACGGCAGGCTGATGGTTTAACTATAAGTCTTTGCTTATGCCTGACCCAATTTTTTATTCATTTTTGTTAATCCCTTGCGAGCGCTAGTGTGGGGCTGCGACTAAATTGAAACATTTAGTCACGCGTCGACCTGGGTCTAGCAGGTCGTGGTGCCACCGGCTCAAGGGAACCTCCAAGTGATAACAAAGATCCTGATCGCCAACCGTGGTGAGATTGCCGTACGAATCGTGCGAGCCTGCGCCGAAATGGGCATTCGCTCGGTTGCGATTTTTTCCGACGCCGACCGGCATGCCTTGCATGTGAAGCGTGCGGACGAAGCCCACAGCATTGGTGCCGAGCCTCTGGCCGGTTACCTGAACCCGCGCAAGCTGGTGAACCTGGCGGTGGAAACCGGTTGCGATGCATTGCATCCCGGTTACGGCTTCCTGTCGGAAAATGCCGAGCTGGCAGACATCTGCGCCGAACGCGGAATCAAGTTCATTGGCCCGTCGGCGGAAGTCATTCGCCGCATGGGCGACAAGACTGAAGCCCGGCGCAGCATGATCAAGGCCGGCGTACCCGTCACCCCAGGCACCGAAGGCAACGTCTCCGGTATCGAAGAAGCCCTGGCCGAAGGCGACCGCATCGGTTACCCGGTGATGCTCAAGGCTACTTCTGGTGGTGGCGGGCGCGGCATCCGTCGCTGCAACAGCCGCGAAGAACTCGAACAGAATTTCCCTCGGGTGATTTCCGAAGCGACCAAGGCTTTCGGTTCGGCGGAAGTGTTCCTGGAAAAATGCATCGTCAACCCGAAACACATCGAAGCGCAGATCCTCGGCGACAGCTTCGGCAACGTCGTGCACTTGTTCGAGCGTGACTGCTCGATCCAGCGCCGCAACCAGAAGCTGATCGAGATCGCCCCGAGCCCGCAACTGACCCCGGAACAGCGCGCCTACATCGGCGACCTGTCGGTGCGCGCGGCCAAGGCTGTGGGTTACGAAAACGCCGGCACCGTGGAGTTTCTGCTCGCCGAGGGCGAGGTGTACTTCATGGAGATGAACACCCGGGTGCAGGTGGAGCACACCATCACCGAAGAAATCACCGGGATCGACATCGTCCGCGAACAGATCCGCATCGCTTCCGGCCTGCCGTTGTCGGTGAAGCAGGAAGATATTCAGCACCGTGGTTTCGCGTTGCAGTTCCGCATCAACGCCGAAGACCCGAAAAACAACTTCCTGCCGAGCTTCGGCAAGATCACGCGTTACTACGCTCCCGGCGGCCCGGGCGTGCGCACCGACACGGCGATCTATACCGGTTACACCATTCCGCCGTTCTACGATTCGATGTGCCTGAAACTGGTGGTCTGGGCGCTGACCTGGGAAGAGGCGATGGACCGTGGCCTGCGCGCGCTGGACGACATGCGCCTGCAAGGCGTGAAGACCACCGCCGCGTACTATCAGGAAATCCTGCGCAATCCGGAATTCCGTAGCGGCCAGTTCAATACCAGCTTCGTTGAAAGCCACCCTGAACTGACCAACTACTCGATCAAGCGCAAACCCGAAGAGCTGGCCCTGGCCATCGCCGCCGCCATCGCCGCCCACGCAGGCCTGTGAGGAATATAAGAATGAGCAAGAAGATCTTTGTCACCGACACCATCCTGCGCGACGCTCACCAATCGCTGCTCGCCACCCGTATGCGCACCGAAGACATGCTGCCGATCTGCGACAAGCTCGATAAGGTCGGTTATTGGTCACTGGAGTGCTGGGGCGGCGCGACGTTCGACGCCTGCGTACGCTTTCTGAAAGAAGACCCGTGGGAGCGCCTGCGTCAACTGCGTGCCGCGCTGCCCAACACCCGCCTGCAAATGCTTCTGCGCGGGCAGAACCTGCTCGGCTACCGCCACTACAGCGATGACGTGGTCAAAGCCTTCGTCGCCAAGGCCGCAGTCAATGGCATCGACGTATTCCGTATCTTCGACGCAATGAACGATGTGCGTAACCTGCGCGTGGCCATCGAAGCGGTGAAAGCTGCCGGCAAACATGCGCAAGGCACTATCGCCTACACCACCAGCCCGGTGCACACCATCGACGCGTTCGTGGCGCAGGCCAAGCAGATGGAAGCCATGGGTTGCGACTCGGTGGCGATCAAGGACATGGCCGGTCTGCTGACCCCGTACGCCACCGGTGAACTGGTCCGCGCCTTGAAGGCCGAGCAGTCGCTGCCAGTGTTCATCCACTCGCATGACACGGCTGGTCTGGCGGCGATGTGCCAATTGAAAGCCATTGAAAACGGCGCCGATCACATCGATACCGCGATCTCCAGCTTCGCCTCGGGCACCAGTCATCCGGGCACCGAGTCGATGGTTGCTGCGCTCAAAGGCACCGAATACGACACCGGTCTGAACCTCGAGCTGCTGCAGGAAATCGGTCTGTACTTCTACGCCGTGCGCAAGAAGTACCACCAGTTCGAAAGCGAATTCACCGCAGTCGATACCCGTGTGCAAGTCAACCAGGTGCCGGGCGGGATGATCTCCAACCTTGCCAACCAGTTGAAAGAGCAGGGCGCGCTGAACCGCATGGCCGAAGTGCTGGCGGAAATCCCGCGGGTGCGTGAAGACCTTGGTTTCCCGCCGCTGGTGACTCCGACGTCGCAGATCGTCGGCACTCAGGCGTTCTTCAACGTGCTGGCTGGCGAGCGCTACAAGACCATCACCAATGAAGTGAAGTTGTACCTGCAAGGTGGTTACGGCAAGGCGCCAGGCGTGGTCAACGAGAAGTTGCGTCGTCAGGCCATCGGCAGTGAAGAGGTGATCGACGTACGTCCGGCGGATCTGCTCAAGCCGGAAATGACCAAACTGCGTGCCGACATCGGTGCGCTGGCCAAGTCCGAAGAAGACGTGCTGACCTTCGCCATGTTCCCGGACATCGGGCGCAAGTTCCTCGAAGAACGTGCCGCCGGCACCCTGGTTCCAGAAGTGCTGTTGCCGATCCCTGAGGCCGGTGGTGTGGCGAAGGCTGGCGGCGAAGGCGTGCCGACCGAGTTTGTCATCGACGTCCACGGCGAAACCTACCGCGTCGACATCACCGGTGTCGGTGTGAAGGCCGAAGGCAAGCGTCACTTCTACCTGTCCATCGACGGCATGCCGGAAGAAGTGGTGTTCGAACCGCTCAACGAATTCGTCGGCGGTGGCAGCAGCAAACGCAAGCAGGCGTCGGCACCGGGCCATGTCAGCACCACCATGCCAGGCAACATCGTCGATGTGCTGGTCAAGGAGGGCGACACCGTCAAGGCTGGCCAGGCTGTATTGATCACCGAAGCGATGAAGATGGAAACCGAAGTCCAGGCAGCGATTGCCGGCAAGGTCACCGCCATTCATGTGGCCAAGGGCGACCGGGTCAACCCGGGCGAAATCCTGATCGAGATCGAAGGCTGAGATAACCGCCGCGATCCAACGCTTTAAACCTCGGGGGGGCATGTGCTCCCCTTTTTTTTTCGCCTGCAATATGCCGTTATCTGTAGGCGCTGCCGCAGGCGGCGATCTTTTGACTTTGCTCTTGGAGATCAAAAGATCGCAGCCTTCGGCAGCTCCTACAGGGGGAGCAGATTATTCCGCGGGCGGTGTCAGCTTGGCTTCCATCTCGGCAACTTTCGCTTCGAGGCTCTCGAGGCGAGCGCGAGTGCGAGCCAGGACGACCATCTGGCTATCGAATTCTTCACGGCTCACCAGATCCAGTTTGCTGAAAGCACTTTGCAGCAGCATCTTGAACTGGCTTTCGATTTCGGCTTTTGGCAGCGGGGTGTCGCCGCTGAACAGGCGGGAGGCAGTGCCGCTCAGGGCGTCGAGGAAGTCTTTGGGCGCGAGCATGGGATGTGTCCTGTAAACAGTGGTGCGCAGTGTATCACGCAGTGTCTATAGTCATTGACGCAGGCACGGATGCACGCTTTTCGCGCAAGCGGACGGACGGCAACGCACCGTTGTTGTGCGTAACCGTCGGGCGTTTTTCGTGCAAACGCCTGTGGCAGCGGCCAAAGGATTGAAATCAGAGGAATTTGGCGAGATGGCAAGCTTTCTGCTTAGTCGGTAGTGACCCATGCACTGATGCAGTCGCTGTGACGAATGCAGTGCGGCAGGCGGAGCGGGGAGTTTCGCCGGCAGCGGTTAGCTGGCGTCAGTCGGGCAGGCAAGGCCGACGATGCGTTACAAAGCCAGGCACTGCGCTTAGACTTGAGTCGGGTTTGTTTTCCTGGGGCAAGTCCACCAATTCGGGAGAGAGTTTCATGAAGCTAGTCACTGCCATCATCAAGCCGTTCAAGTTGGACGACGTGCGCGAGTCGCTGTCCGAAATCGGCGTGCAGGGCATTACCGTTACTGAAGTCAAAGGCTTCGGCCGGCAGAAGGGTCACACCGAGCTGTATCGCGGCGCGGAATATGTGGTCGATTTTCTGCCCAAGGTGAAAATCGACGTGGCCATCGACGACAAGGATCTGGATCGGGTTATCGAGGCGATAACCAAAGCGGCCAACACCGGCAAGATCGGTGACGGCAAGATCTTCGTGGTCAATCTGGAACAGGCGATTCGCATCCGTACCGGCGAAACCGATACCGACGCGATCTAAGCGCCGCCACAAACCCAACGCCCCAGGAGAAAACAATATGACTCTGCGTAAATTCGCAGGGCTAGGAGCCCTGTTGTCCATCGTAATGCCCGGCCTTGCAATGGCGGCAGACGAAGTGGCGGCCCCGGTCCTCAATTCCGGCGATACCGCCTGGATGCTCACCTCGACAGCCCTCGTGCTGTTCATGACCATCCCGGGCCTGGCGCTGTTCTACGGCGGCATGGTCCGCTCGAAAAACATTCTTTCCGTGATGATGCAATGCTTCGCCATTACCGGTCTGATCAGCATCCTGTGGGTCATTTATGGCTACAGCATTGCGTTCGACACCACCGGCATGGAGCAGGGCGTCGTCAACTTCAACTCGTTCTTCGGCGGCATGGGCAAGGCGTTCCTCGCCGGTGTCACGCCTTCGAGCCTGACCGGCCCGGCGGCGCTGTTCCCTGAGGCGGTGTTCATCACCTTCCAGATGACCTTCGCGATCATTACCCCGGCGCTGATCGTCGGTGCGTTCGCCGAGCGGATGAAGTTTTCCGCGATGCTGATCTTCATGGGCATCTGGTTCACCCTGGTCTATGCACCGATCGCGCACATGGTCTGGTCCGGTAACGGCGGCCTGATGTGGGACTGGGGTGTACTCGACTTCGCGGGGGGCACGGTGGTGCACATCAACGCCGGTGTGGCCGGTCTGATCGCCTGCCTGGTATTGGGCAAGCGTAAAGGCTTCCCGACTACCCCGATGGCGCCGCACAACCTCGGTTACACCCTGATGGGGGCAGCGATGCTGTGGGTCGGCTGGTTCGGTTTCAACGCCGGTTCCGCTGCAGCGGCCAACGGCACTGCCGGCATGGCGATGCTGGTTACTCAGATTGCAACCGCTGCGGCTGCGCTGGGCTGGATGTTTGCCGAGTGGATCACCCACGGCAAGCCAAGTGCACTGGGCATCGCCTCGGGTGTGGTTGCCGGTCTGGTGGCAATCACCCCGGCGGCTGGCACCGTGGGCCCGATGGGCGCACTGGTGATCGGTCTGGCAGCGGGTGTGGTGTGCTTCTTCTGCGCCACCACCCTGAAACGCAAGCTTGGTTATGACGACTCCCTGGACGCATTCGGCGTGCACGGTATCGGCGGTATCCTCGGTGCGATCCTGACCGGTGTATTCGCTGCACCGTCGCTGGGCGGCTTCGGCACCGTGACCGACATCGCGGCGCAAGTGTGGATTCAGTGCAAAGGCGTCGGCTTCACAGTGATCTACACCGCGATTGTCACCTTCATCATCCTCAAGGTGCTGGACGCCGTGATGGGTCTGCGTGTGACCGAGGAAGAAGAATCGGTTGGCCTGGACCTGGCACAACACAACGAACGCGGCTACAACCTGTAAGTACGCGCATCGAAAAAACTTGCCCGGCTTGCCGGGCATTTTTTTGTCCGGGATTTGTCATTGAGAGAGCAACTGAAAGGATTTTTTCGTACGGCTTTCGTCGTGTTTTACGATGGGCATTTTTTCTGCGGCCAATGGCTTACATCATTGCAGGAATATTAGGGCCTTTGTTTTTTTCCCAGAGCGCGCTAGAATGCGCCCCGAACGTGCGGAGAACTGTATGTGGCAACAGACTCTGATAACCCTGCGGGCACGGCCCCGGGGCTTTCATCTGGTAACGGACGAGTTACTCGCCGGCCTGCCTGAACTCAAGGCGTGCCGGGTCGGTCTGTTGCATTTGTGGCTGCAGCATACCTCGGCGTCGTTGACCATCAACGAGAACGCCGATCCGGCGGTCCGTCGCGACTTCGAACGATTTTTCAATCGTCTGATCCCACAAGGAACAGACGGCTATGAGCATAACGACGAAGGCCTGGACGACCTCCCGGCGCACTTCAAGGCCAGCGTGCTTGGCTGCCAGATCAGTCTGCCGGTATCGGCGGGACGTCTGGCTCTGGGAACCTGGCAAGGCGTTTATCTGGGCGAGCACCGTGATCATGGCGGTGCCCGTAAAGTCCTCGCCACCTTGCACGGTGAAGGGGCGTAAACCGCTGGTCACCAGCGGTTACCGATTTTTTTCCGGCGACTTTCGACAGTCGCCAAAGCTGGTCTATAACTAATCTGCTTTTCGCAAGTCATGAGGTAGAACATGAGCGACGATGATCTGGAAAACGACGACCTCGAAGTAGGCGACGAAGACGAGGCCGAGGACGGTCTGGAAGCAGCAGCGGAAGACGTTGCTGAAGACGATGTCGGTGACGATACGCCGGCCCCGGCTGCCAAAGGCAAAGCCAAGGCTGCGGTGTCGGTAGACGAGTTGCCGAGCATCGAAGCCAAGAACAAGGAGCGCGACGCCCTGGCCAAGGCCATGGAAGAATTCCTTGCGCGCGGCGGCAAGGTGCAGGAAGTGGAGGCCAACGTGGTCGCCGATCCGCCCAAGAAGCCGGACAACAAGTACGGCAGCCGCCCTATCTGAGGCGTGCCGCTTGCTTGCTGAAAAAGCCCGCCGTCGCTGCGGGCTTTTTCATGCCTGGAACAAATACTCCAGACTCGCCGCGATCCCTTGCAGGGGTGAGCCTTGTGGGGAGGGGATTTATCCCCGATGGGTCGCGAAGCGGCCCCTGATGCAGCACGCCCCACAGTCCTGACACACCGCGCAAGATGACTTCACGGCTGCTGCGCAACCGATCGGGGATAAATCCCCTCGCCACAAAAAAGCGGTTGTGTGTCAGCAGACGGTGGCATTCCAACGTGCGAGAACGGCCGGCAAATCAGTCAGGCTACGAATCTCGGCATCCGGCAGCCGCTCCGCTTCCCAGACCTTGCCCGCCGGGTTGAACCAGATCGCGCGCATGCCCGCCTGCTGCGCCCCGGCAATGTCGTCGCCCGGATGATCGCCAATGTGCACGGCTGCTTCCGCACTCACGCCACCGCGCTGCAACGCCTCGTGGAACAGCCGCACATCCGGCTTGGCGATACCGATGTCTTCGGCGCACAACGCAAACTTGAAGTAATCGGCGAGCCCGAGGCGGCGTACGTCGGCATTGCCATTAGTGACCACGCCGAGAGCGTAGTGGTTGGCGAGGATTTCCAGGGTGGGTTCGACCTCGGGAAATACCGAGATCTGGTGCCGTGCCTGCAGGAACACTTCAAAACTTTTGTCGGCCAGATCCGAAGCCTCGCCGTGGGCGTACCCGGCGTCTTCCAGTGCGTGGAACAGCACCCGCCGGCGCAGCGCGCTGATGCGGTGCTTGAGGCCCGGTTCGCGGGTCAGCACCCGCTCGCGAATCGCCCACAGATGCTCCACCGGCACCGCGCCCAGGTTCGGTGCGTGTTCGCTCAGCCATTCGCGCAATACCGCTTCGGCGCTGACGATCACCGGGGCGGTGTCCCACAGGGTGTCGTCGAGGTCGAAGGTGATCAACTGGATGTTCATGAATCGTCGCCTTTGCTGCGTTTGGCCCGGGGGTGGGCGCTGTCGTAGACCGCCGCCAGGTGCTGGAAGTCCAGGTGGGTGTAGATCTGCGTGGTCTTGATGTCCGAGTGGCCGAGCAGTTCCTGCACCGCGCGCAGGTCCTGCGAGGATTCCAGCAAGTGGCTGGCGAAGGAGTGCCGCAGCATGTGCGGGTGCAGGTTCTGCCCCAGTTCACGTTCGCCGGCCAGTTTCACTCGCACCTGAATCGCCCGAGGGCCGAGGCGCCGGCCTTGCTGGCTGACGAACACAGCGTCGTCGGCCGGGTTGGTCATGGCCCGCAGCGGCAGCCATTGCTCCAGTGCTTCGCGAGCCTTTTTGCCGATCGGCAGCAGGCGGGTCTTGCTGCCCTTGCCGAGCACCTGAACCATGCCGTCGTCCAGATCCAGCTGATCTAGGTTGAGCCCGGTCAGTTCGGACAGGCGCAGGCCCGAGGAGTAGAACAGTTCGAGAATCGCTTGATCGCGACGGGCGAGAAAATCGTCCTCGACCGCACCTTCCAGCAGTTGCAGCGCACGGTCGGTGTCGAGGGTTTTCGGCAAGCGCCGTTCGCCTTTCGGCGGCGCCAGGCCGGTGGCCGGGTCGTGGTCGCACAGGCCTTCGCGATTCAGATAGTGATAGAGCCCGCGCACCGCCGAGAGCAGGCGGGCAAGGCTGCGCGAGGATTGGCCCTGGGCATGCAACCGGGCAATCAGGCTGCGCAGGCGCTGAATATCCAGCGCCGCCCAACTGCCGATGTTCTGCTTGATGCACCAGGCGAGGACTTTATCGAGGTCGCGGCGGTAGGCCGACAGGGTGTGCGGCGACACCTGTCGCTCACTGCGCAGGTGTTCGCAGTAAGCGTCCAGTTGTCGTTCCATGCTCAGCGTACCGAGCGCAGTGAGCTGTTGACCCGTGGCAGCACGCGGCCCATGACTTCGGCGATGTAGCTGAGAAACAGCGTGCCGACCGAACTCTTGTAGTGCTGCGGATCGCGGCTGGCGATGGCCAGAATACCGTGGATGCCTTGGTGGCTGACGGCGACCACGGCGGTGGAGCCGATCTGCTTGCGCTGTTCTTCGCCGAACAGGAAGTCCAACTCATGCTCACGCAGGCTGCCGCTGACGCTTTTGCCTTCGGTGAGCAGGCCGCCGATGGCGGTTTGCGCGTCGGCGTGGGTCACCCAGCGGCCAACCGAGGCCGGATTGTCGCCGAGCAGGATCAGGCTGACAAAAGGCACCTGAAAGTCCTGACGCAGACTGTCTTCGACACTGATCACCACGTCTTCGAGGCTGGCGGCGTCCATCAGCGACAGGATCAGGCGGCGGGTTTTGTCGAACAGTCGGTCGTTGTCGCGTGCGACGTCCATCAAATGCGAGAGGCGATGACGCATCTCGATGTTGCGGTCGCGCAAAATGCTCATCTGCCGTTCGACCAGCGATACGGTGTCACCGCGCTGGTGGGGAATGCGCAGGGCGGGCAGCAGTTCTTCGTGCTCGACGAAGAAGTCCGGATGAGCCTCCAGGTATGCGGCAACCGCTGCCGCCTCCAGGCTCTCGGACGCTGATTCGTCGGACTGTCGGGCGGGTACCTGAGGCTTATCGGTCATGGCTTCTGCTCACTCAAAGACGCACTTGTCCTTCGTATACACGCACTGCCGGGCCGGTCATCAGCACTGGCTGGCCAGGGCCTGCCCATTCAATGGACAGACGCCCGCCGGGCAGGTCGATCAACAGCGGCGAATCCATCCACCCCTGGCTGATAGCCGCGACAGCCGCGGCACAAGCGCCGGTACCGCAGGCCTGGGTCTCCCCGGCGCCGCGTTCCCAGACGCGCAATTGCGCGCGGTGGCGGTCGATGACCTGGATGAAACCGACGTTGACCCGCGCCGGAAAGCGCGGATGGTGTTCGATTTTCGGTCCCAGTTCATGCACCGGTGCGGTATTGATGTCCTGCACGCGCAGCACCGCATGGGGGTTACCCATCGACACGGCGGCCAGTTCGACCGTGGTGCCGTCGACTTCCAGCTGATAGCTGGACGCCTGCGCCGGTGCGTCGAACGGAATGTCCGCCGGCACCAGGCGTGGTGCGCCCATGTTCACGCCGATCTGGCCGTCGTTACGCACATCCAGCTCGATGATGCCGCCCTTGGTCTCGACGCGAATCTGCCGTTTGGCGGTCAGGCGTTTGTCGAGCACGAAGCGCGCGAAGCAGCGCGCACCGTTGCCGCACTGTTCCACTTCCGAGCCATCGGAGTTGAAGATCCGGTAACGGAAATCCACGTCCGGATTGCTCGGCGCTTCGACAATCAGCAACTGGTCGAAACCGATACCGGTGTGCCGGTCGCCCCATTGCTTGGCGTGCTTGGGCTGAATATGCGCGTGCTGGCTGACCAGGTCGAGAACCATGAAGTCATTGCCCAGGCCGTGCATTTTGGTAAAACGCAGCAGCATGGGTTACTCCGGCAGCAGGCTTTCGCCGGCAAACAGCTCAGCCACGGTTTCGCGGCGGCGCACTTCAAAAACCTGATCACCGTCTACCAGCACTTCAGCGGCACGGCCGCGGGTGTTGTAGTTGGAACTCATCACAAAGCCATAGGCACCGGCCGAATGCACGGCCAGCAGGTCGCCTTCTTCCAGCGCCAGCTCACGATCCTTGGCGAGGAAATCGCCGGTTTCGCAGATCGGGCCAACCACGTCGTACTGGCGCGCGGCGCTGTCACGCGGCTTGACGGCGGTGACGTCCATCCAGGCCTGATACAGCGCCGGGCGGATCAGATCGTTCATCGCCGCGTCGACGATGGCGAAATCCTTGTGTTCGGTGTGCTTGAGGTATTCGACCTGGGTCAGCAGCACGCCGGCGTTGGCGACGATAAAGCGGCCCGGCTCGAACACCAGCGCCAGGTCACGACCGTTCAGACGCTCACGCACAGCCTTGATGTAATCGCCGGCCAGTGGCGGCTCTTCATCGCGATAACGCACGCCCAGGCCACCACCGAGATCGATGTGGCGCAGGTGAATGCCGCAATCGCCGAGGCGGTCGACGAGGTCCAGCAGACGGTCGAGGGCATCGAGGAACGGCGGCAAGGTGGTCAGTTGCGAGCCGATGTGGCAATCGACACCGATCACTTCCAGGTTCGGCAGGTGCGCGGCACGCACGTACACATCTTCGGCGTCGGCGATCGCGATGCCGAACTTGTTCTCTTTGAGACCGGTGGAAATGTACGGGTGGGTGCCGGCATCGACGTCCGGGTTGACGCGCAACGAGATCGGCGCGCGAACGCCCAGCTCGGCGGCCACCACTTGCAGGCGCTCCAGCTCGTCGGTGGATTCGACGTTGAAGCAGTGCACGCCGACTTCCAGCGCGCGACGCATGTCGTCACGGGTCTTGCCGACGCCGGAGAAGACGATCTTGTCGGCACTGCCGCCAGCGGCCAGCACACGCTCCAGTTCGCCACGGGAAACGATGTCGAAACCGGCGCCGAGACGGGCCAGGACATTCAGCACGCCGAGGTTGGAGTTGGCCTTGACCGCGTAGCAGACCAGGTGCGGCATGCCGGCCAGCGCATCGGCGTAGGCCAGATACTGGGCTTCGATGTGCGCACGCGAGTAGACATAGGTGGGCGTGCCGAAGCGGTCGGCGATGGCGGACAGCGCCACACCTTCCGCGAACAGCTCCCCGCCACGGTAGTTAAAAGCGTCCATGGCGATCCCTTATTGGTAAACGTCGTGCTTGTGTGCTTTGGACGGCTGCTTTTGCGAAGACTGGGCTTGCTCGGCCGGGTCCTGATCGTCATCCGGCAGGTACAGCGGGCCTTTTTGACCACAGGCCGAAACGAGGCAGGCAACCGCGACGAGCGCAGCAAGGGAAGAGATCAGGCGCTTCATGGCGAAATCCTTGAAAATGCGTTAATTGCGCCGGAGTATACCGGCCACCCGGCAGCTTGCCTATGCGAGGGGGTTCCCGTCCGGCGGGGCTCTCTGGATACTGGCAATTCCTGCGGGAGCGCTGGATGGGAAATGGTGCTTGGTCGTTAATCTTTGCAATCGGCCGGCAGCGTCCGTATCTTGCGGCGCTTGAGCCTGACCCGACATTTTTTGAGGTTGCCACAATGAGTTTGTCCGAAGCGCGTTTCCACGATCTGGTCGATGCCACCCAGCAGGCGTTGGAAGAGTTGCTGGAGGATCATGCCGACGATATCGAGATCACGGCCGGCATGATGACCATCAAGTTCGATAACGGCAGCCAGTTGATCATCAGTCGCCAGGAGCCGCTGCGTCAGCTGTGGCTGGCGGCGCGTTCCGGTGGATTCCATTTCGACTACGATGAAGAGTCGGGCAAATGGAGCTGCGAGAAGTCTGAAGAACTGCTCGGTGAAGTTCTGGCTCGTTGCGTTCAGGACCAGACCGGCCTCGAGCTGGACTTCGAAGAGATCTGATCGTGACCGAGGTTGCCCCGCGCCCACCCAAACCGCTCTACAGCAACGTCAGCCCAGCGGTGCCGTCACCGTGCAGCGGCGTGTGCCGGCTGGATGAGCAGAAGGTTTGCCTTGGCTGCTTCCGCCATGTCGAAGACATTCGTGAATGGCGTTCGGCGGACGATCAACGCCGCCGGGTGATTGTTGCCCAGGCCGCCAGGCGCAGAACCACCTCCCTGTAGGAGCTGCC
>NZ_JABULD010000137.1:0-6843 GCF_014060985.1 Pseudomonas sp. MD195_PC81_125 | reverse complement strand
CGTAGCCCTGTTTAAAACAAGGCTTGCAGCGAATTAGGGCGACATTTCTAACTATTAATCTTATGAATACCCTCACATGCAAGCATGTGTCGGCGGCTGCGTCTTACAGAAATGACCGCAAAGTCGCATTTCAACCCGTATTTAGGGCGATTGACAATTGTCGGAAATTCCGTGAAGGTGGCGTACCCAAATCAAACGGGCGTATGAATTGAGCGTTTGTCTTACAGACTGCTCCTACAGAATCCCGACTATCGCGTTGGCGGGTGTGCCGGGTGGATTGGCGTCAGCATCGACGAAAAAGCGTCCTGCCGAGCCATTTACCTGCGTCCGACGTGTACTGTTCAGCTTCCATATCGTGGAGATCAGTTGATGATTTACGAAGGTAAAGCCATCACGGTTAAAGCTCTTGAAAGTGGCATCGTCGAATTGAAATTCGACCTCAAGGGTGAGTCCGTCAACAAGTTCAACCGTCTTACCCTGAACGAACTGCGTCAGGCCGTGGACACCATCAAGGCAGATGCTTCGATCAAGGGCGTGATCGTCAGCAGTGGCAAGGACGTGTTCATCGTCGGCGCGACATCACCGAATTTGTCGACAACTTCAAGCTGCCGGATGCCGAGCTGGTTGCTGGCAATCTCGAAGCCAACAAGATCTTCAGCGATTTCGAAGACCTCAACGTTCCGACCGTGGCCGCGATCAACGGCATCGCCCTGGGTGGCGGTCTGGAAATGTGCCTGGCGGCGGATTACCGCGTCATGTCGACCAAGGCCAAGATCGGTCTGCCGGAAGTCAAACTGGGCATCTACCCAGGCTTCGGCGGTACCGTGCGTCTGCCGCGCCTGATCGGCGTCGATAACGCCATCGAGTGGATTGCCGCCGGCAAGGAAAACCGTCCTGAAGACGCGCTGAAAGTCAGCGCCGTCGATGCCGTGGTTGCTCCAGAGAAGCTGCAGGAAGCTGCCCTTGAACTGATCAAGCGCGCGATCTCCGGCGAGTTCGATTACAAGGCCAAGCGTCAGCCAAAACTTGAAAAAACTCAAGTTGAACGCCATTGAACAAATGATGGCCTTCGAAACCGCCAAAGGTTTCGTGGCAGGTCAAGCCGGCCCGAACTACCCGGCGCCGGTTGAGGCGATCAAGACCATCCAGAAAGCCGCGAACTTCGGTCGTGACAAGGCGCTGGAAGTTGAAGCGGCAGGTTTCGTCAAGCTGGCCAAGACCTCTGCCGCGCAGAGTCTGATTGGCCTGTTCCTGAACGATCAGGAACTGAAGAAAAAAGGCCAAGGCCTACGACGAAATCGCCAAGGACGTAAAACAGGCTGCGGTACTGGGTGCTGGCATCATGGGCGGCGGTATTGCCTATCAGTCGGCCTCCAAAGGCACGCCGATCCTGATGAAAGACATCAACGAGCACGGTATCGAGCAGGGTCTGGCCGAAGCCGCCAAGCTGCTGGTGGGCCGCGTTGATAAAGGCCGCATGACCGCTGCGAAAATGGCTGAAGTGCTCAACGGCATTCGTCCGACCCTGTCCTACGGCGACTTCGGTCACGTCGACCTGGTTGTTGAAGCCGTGGTCGAGAACCCGAAGGTCAAGCAAGCCGTGCTGGCTGAAGTCGAAGACAAGGTCAAAGAGGACACCATCCTCGCGTCCAACACCTCGACCATTTCCATCAGCCTGCTGGCCAAGGCCCTCAAGCGTCCGGAAAACTTCGTCGGCATGCACTTCTTCAACCCGGTGCACATGATGCCGCTGGTGGAAGTGATCCGTGGCGAGAAGTCCAGCGAGCTGGCGATTGCCACCACCGTTGCCTACGCCAAGAAAATGGGCAAGAACCCGATCGTCGTCAACGACTGCCCGGGCTTCCTGGTCAACCGCGTCCTGTTCCCGTATTTCGGCGGTTTCGCCAAGCTGGTCAGCGCCGGTGTGGATTTCGTGCGCATCGACAAGATCATGGAAAAATTCGGTTGGCCGATGGGCCCGGCGTACCTGATGGACGTGGTCGGCATCGACACCGGTCACCACGGTCGTGACGTGATGGCTGAAGGCTTCCCGGATCGCATGAAGGATGACCGTCGCTCGGCAGTCGACGTGCTTTACGAAGCCAAACGTCTGGGCCAGAAGAATGGCAAGGGCTTCTACGCCTACGAGACCGACAAGAAGGGCAAGCAGAAGAAGGTGGCCGATCCGTCGGTGCTGGAAGTGCTCAAGCCGATCGTTTACGAGCAGCGCGAAGTCACTGACGAAGACATCATCAACTGGATGATGATCCCGCTGTGCCTGGAAACCGTGCGTTGCCTGGAAGACGGCATCGTTGAAACTGCTGCCGAAGCCGACATGGGTCTGGTTTACGGTATCGGTTTCCCTCCATTCCGTGGCGGTGCGCTGCGCTACATCGATTCGATCGGTGTTGCCGAGTTCGTTGCCCTGGCTGACCAGTACGCTGATTTGGGCGCGCTGTACCACCCGACCGCGAAGCTGCGCGAAATGGCCAAGAACGGCCAGAGCTTCTTCGGTTAAGCGCCCCCAACTAGAGTGAGAGTGAACTTATGAGCTTGAATCCTAGAGACGTCGTGATTGTCGACTTCGGTCGTACTCCGATGGGCCGCTCCAAGGGCGGCATGCACCGCAACACCCGTGCCGAAGACATGTCGGCGCACCTGATCAGCAAACTGCTGGAACGCAACGCCAAGGTCGATCCTGCTGAAGTCGAGGACGTGATCTGGGGCTGTGTGAACCAGACCCTGGAGCAGGGCTGGAACATCGCGCGCATGGCGTCGCTGATGACCCAGATCCCGCACACCTCGGCCGGCCAGACCGTCAGCCGTCTGTGCGGCTCGTCGATGAGCGCCCTGCACACCGCTGCGCAAGCGATCATGACCGGTAACGGTGACGTATTCGTGGTTGGCGGCGTCGAGCATATGGGTCACGTGAGCATGATGCACGGTGTCGATCCGAACCCGCACATGTCGCTGTACGCGGCGAAAGCCTCGGGCATGATGGGTCTGACCGCGGAAATGCTCGGCAAGATGCACGGCATCACCCGTGAGCAGCAGGACGCCTTTGGCGTACGCTCCCACCAGCTCGCCCATAAGGCGACGGTGGAAGGCAAGTTCAAAGACGAAATCATCCCGATGCAGGGCTACGACGAAAACGGCTTCCTGAAGCTGTTCGACTACGACGAAACCATTCGTCCGGAAACCACTCTGGAAAGTCTGGCGGCCCTCAAGCCTGCCTTCAATCCGAAGGGTGGCACCGTGACTGCCGGTACTTCGTCGCAGATCACCGATGGTGCTTCGTGCATGATCGTGATGTCGGCGCAACGTGCACAGGACCTGGGGATCCAGCCGATGGCCGTGATCCGTTCGATGGCGGTGGCGGGTGTGGATCCGGCGATCATGGGCTATGGTCCAGTGCCGGCTACACAAAAAAGCCCTGAAGCGTGCGGGTCTCGGCATCAACGATATCGACTTCTTCGAGCTCAACGAAGCTTTCGCTGCACAGGCCCTGCCAGTGCTGAAAGATCTGAAAGTGCTCGACAAGATGAACGAGAAGGTTAACCTGCACGGCGGCGCGATCGCCCTGGGTCACCCGTTCGGTTGCTCCGGTGCCCGTATTTCCGGCACTTTGCTGAACGTGATGAAGCAGAATAGCGGCACCTTTGGGGTGGCCACTATGTGCATTGGTCTCGGCCAAGGCATCTCCACCGTCTTCGAACGCGTTTAAGCGTCTCGTCGATGGAAGCCGGGGCCAAGTGCCCCGGTTTTTGTTTTTGTGGATTTATTTTTGTATTTATTTTGAAAAAATTTGAGTGAGGGCCGAAGCATGCCGATACAACCTGGGCTCTACCAACATTACAAAGGTCCGCAGTACCGCGTATTCAGTGTGGCGCGGCATTCCGAGACCGAGGAAGAAGTGGTCTTTTACCAAGCCCTGTATGGCGATTACGGCTTCTGGGTACGCCCTTTGAGCATGTTCGTCGAGTCGGTCGAGGTTGACGGCGAGCAGGTGCCACGCTTTGCTTTGGTGCAAGCCGAACCGAGCCTTTTTTCCAAGCCATGAGGCGAGTGCGCACAGAACCCTGTGCTTGACCTCACCTTGTAGCCACTATATATAGCGGTGCCGCGTCAGGCGCCAACCGCCTTTCACTTCTAGAATTCAGGAATTTTCTGATCCATGGGCAAATCGCTGGTCATTGTGGAATCCCCGGCTAAGGCCAAGACCATCAACAAGTATCTGGGCAACCAATACGTGGTGAAGTCGAGTATCGGCCATATCCGAGACCTGCCCACCAGCGGTTCGGCTAGCGCCAGCAAAGAGCCGGCCGCCAAGCGCGGCAAGGCCGCCGCGGGCGAAGGGCCGGTGCTCACGCCGAAAGAGAAGGCGCGCAAGCAACTGGTTTCGCGCATGGGTGTCGACCCGGAACATGGCTGGAAAGCCCAGTACGAGATCCTTCCGGGTAAAGAGAAGGTCATCGAAGAGCTGCGCCGGCTCGCCAAGGATGCTGACACCATCTATCTCGCAACCGACTTGGATCGCGAGGGGGAAGCCATTGCCTGGCACCTGCGCGAAGCCATCGGTGGTGACGACAGCCGCTACAAGCGCGTGGTGTTCAACGAAATCACCAAGAAAGCGATTCAGGAAGCGTTCTCCGAGCCGGGCGAACTGGACATCGATCGTGTGAACGCCCAGCAGGCGCGTCGTTTCCTCGACCGCGTTGTGGGTTACATGGTCTCGCCACTGCTGTGGGCCAAGATCGCCCGTGGCCTGTCGGCCGGTCGCGTGCAATCGGTTGCCGTGAAGCTGGTGGTCGAGCGTGAGCGTGAAATCCGTGCGTTCAACCCGGAAGAGTACTGGGAAGTGCACGCCGATCTTGGCACCGCCAAGGGCTCGACTGTACGTTTCGAAGTGGCGCGCGAGAAGGGCGAAGCCTTCAAGCCGCTGAACGAAGCCCAGGCCACGGCCGCGCTGGAGAAACTCAAGTCCTCCAGCTACAGCATCGTCAAGCGCGAAGACAAGCCGACCAGCAGCAAGCCGTCGGCGCCATTCATCACGTCCACCCTGCAGCAAGCCGCGAGCAATCGTCTGGGCTTCGGCGTGAAGAAAACCATGATGATGGCCCAGCGTCTGTACGAAGCCGGCTACATCACTTATATGCGTACCGACTCGACCAATCTTTCGGCCGATGCCGTGGCGATGGCGCGCACCTACATCGAAGATGAGTTCGGCAAGAAGTACCTGCCGGAAGCGCCGAATGTCTACAGCAGCAAAGAAGGCGCACAAGAGGCTCACGAAGCGATTCGTCCTTCCGACGCCAACACCACGCCAAGCAAGCTTGCAGGCATGGAGCGTGACGCTGAGCGCCTTTACGAGCTGATCTGGCGCCAGTTCCTTGCTTGCCAGATGCTGCCGGCGCAGTACCTGTCGACCACTGTCAGCGTCGCTGCTGGTGACTTTGAGCTGCGCGCCAAGGGCCGCATCCTCAAGTTCGACGGTTACACCCGCGTCCTGCCGCAGATCGCCAAGCCTGGCGATGACGACGTTCTGCCCGACATGGCCCAGGGCGATGTGATGAAGCTGATCAAGCTTGATCCGTCGCAGCACTTCACCAAGCCGCCAGCGCGTTACTCCGAAGCGAGCCTCGTGAAAGAAATGGAAAAACGTGGTATCGGTCGTCCCTCGACCTATGCAGCCATCATTTCGACCATTCAGGATCGCGGCTACGTGACCCTGCACAATCGTCGTTTCTACTCGGAAAAGATGGGCGACATCGTCACCGAGCGTCTGTCGGAGAGTTTCTCGAATCTCATGGACTACGGCTTCACTGCCGGCATGGAAGAGAACCTCGATGACGTGGCTCAGGGCGAGCGCGACTGGAAAAACGTGCTGGACGAGTTCTACGGCGACTTCAAGAAGAAGCTTGAAGTGGCGGAGAACCCGGACAATGGCATGCGTGCCAACCAGCCCGTGATGACCGACATTCCGTGCACCACATGCGGTCGTCCGATGCAGATCCGTACCGCATCGACCGGTGTGTTCCTTGGCTGCTCGGGTTACAGCCTGCCGCCGAAGGAGCGCTGCAAGGCCACCGTCAATCTGGTGCCAGGCGACGAGATTGCCGCGGACGACGAGGGCGAGTCGGAGTCGTTGGTTCTGCGTGGCAAGCATCGCTGCCCGATTTGCAGCACGGCGATGGACGCCTACCTGCTTGATGAGAAGCGCAAACTGCACATCTGCGGTAACAATCCGGATTGCGCGGGCTACGAAATCGAAGAGGGCAACTATCGCATCAAGGGCTATGAAGGTCCGAGCCTGGAGTGCGACAAGTGCGGCAGCGAGATGCAGCTCAAGACCGGTCGTTTCGGCAAGTTCTTCGGTTGCACCAACCCAACTTGCAAGAACACCCGCAAACTGCTGAAGAGCGGTGATGCGGCGCCGCCGAAGATGGATCCGGTGAAAATGCCTGAGCTGAAATGCGAAAAGGTCAACGACACCTACATCCTGCGCGACGGTGCTTCCGGTCTGTTCCTGGCAGCCAGTCAGTTCCCGAAAAACCGCGAGACCCGTGCTCCGCTGGTGATCGAGATTCTGCCGCACAAGGACGAGATCGATCCGAAGTACCACTTCTTGTGCGAAGCGCCACAGAAGGATCCTGATGGTCTGCCAGCGGTCATCCGCTACAGCCGAAAGACCAAGGAGCAATACGTGCAGACCGAAGTAGACGGCAAGCCTACCGGCTGGAAGGCGTACTACGATGGTGGTAAATGGACTGTTGAAGACAAGCGCACGAAAGCCAAGGCTGAGTAAGCGTTAGCCTGATACAAAAAAGGCCGCATGATAACCTC
>NZ_JABULD010000299.1:0-12505 GCF_014060985.1 Pseudomonas sp. MD195_PC81_125 | reverse complement strand
TCAAACAACTGTTTGACCGTCACAACAAATCAACGCGGTCGTTCATTCCCGGTTACATCAGCAGAGGTTTATCGCTATGCCTGACTACAAGGCCCCCTTGCGTGATATTCGCTTCGTTCGTGACGAACTGCTCGGCTACGAAGCGCACTATCAGAGCCTTCCAGCTTGCTCCGAAGCAACGCCGGACATGGTTGACGCCATCCTCGAAGAAGGCGCCAAGTTTTGTGAGCAGGTATTGGCACCGCTGAACCGCGTGGGCGACCTCGAAGGCTGCACCTGGAGCGAGTCCGGTGTGAAAACCCCGACTGGCTTCAAAGAGGCTTACAAGCAATTCGTAGAAGGCGGCTGGCCAAGCCTGGCGCACGACGTCGAGCACGGCGGTCAAGGCCTGCCGGAGTCGCTGGGTCTGGCTGTGAGCGAAATGGTCGGTGAAGCCAACTGGTCGTGGGGCATGTACCCAGGCCTGTCGCACGGCGCGATGAACACCATCTCCGAGCACGGCACCCCTGAGCAGCAAGAAGCCTATTTGACCAAACTGGTTTCCGGCGAGTGGACCGGCACCATGTGCCTGACCGAACCGCACTGCGGCACCGACCTGGGCATGCTGCGCACCAAGGCCGAGCCTCAGGCCGATGGCTCCTACAAGGTTTCCGGGACCAAGATCTTCATCTCGGCCGGTGAACACGACATGGCCGACAACATCGTCCACATCGTACTGGCCCGCCTGCCGGACGCACCGGCTGGTACCAAAGGCATTTCCCTGTTCATCGTTCCAAAATTCCTGCCGAACGCCGATGGCACCATCGGTGCGCGCAACGCAGTGAGCTGCGGTTCGCTGGAACACAAGATGGGTATCCACGGTAACGCGACCTGCGTGATGAACTTCGACGGCGCCACCGGTTTCCTGATCGGCCCGGCGAACAAAGGCCTGAACTGCATGTTCACCTTCATGAACACCGCACGTCTGGGTACCGCGCTGCAAGGTCTGGCTCACGCCGAAATCGGCTTCCAGGGCGGCCTGAAATATGCTCGTGATCGTCTGCAAATGCGCTCTCTGACTGGCCCGAAAGCGCCGGACAAGGCCGCTGACCCGATCATCGTGCACCCTGACGTACGTCGCATGCTGCTGACCATGAAGGCCTTCGCCGAAGGCAACCGCGCGATGGTGTACTTCACCGCCAAACAGGTCGACATCGTCAAGTACGGCGTCGACGAAGAAGAGAAGAAGAAGGCCGACGCACTGCTGGCGTTCATGACGCCGATCGCCAAGGCGTTCATGACCGAAGTCGGTTTCGAAGCCGCCAACCATGGCGTGCAGATCTACGGTGGTCACGGTTTCATCGCCGAGTGGGGCATGGAGCAGAACGTTCGCGACAGCCGCATTTCGATGCTGTACGAAGGCACCACCGGCATCCAGGCACTCGACCTGCTGGGCCGTAAAGTGCTGATGACTCAAGGCGAGGCCCTGAAAGGCTTCACCAAGATCGTTCACAAGTTCTGCCAGAACAACGAAGGCAACGAAGCCGTCAAAGAATTCGTTGCACCGCTGGCTGCACTGAACAAAGAGTGGGGCGAGCTGACCATGAAGGTCGGTATGGCAGCCATGAAAGACCGTGAAGAAGTCGGCGCGGCCTCCGTGGACTACCTGATGTACTCCGGTTACGCCTGCCTGGCCTACTTCTGGGCTGACATGGCGCGCCTGGCTGCTGAAAAACTGGCTGCCGGCACCACCGACGAGGCGTTCTACACCGCCAAGCTGCAAACCGCGCGCTTCTACTTCCAGCGCATCCTGCCACGTACCCGTACCCACGTGGCCACCATGCTGTCGGGCGCCAATAACCTGATGGACATGAAAGAAGAAGACTTCGCACTGGGCTACTAAGCCTCAACGCGGTCTGACCAAACCGCTGCCCTTCCGGGGGCAGCGGTTTTTTTTTGTTGCTGGATCGCTCAGCAACCCGGCTTTTCTGCCGTTAAAGAGACTGCCTGTGATCTGGATCACATTGTGTGTGCTTAACTGGCCACATTGCAGGCACAATGCCATCTCTTTGATATGACGGGTCGGAGCTTTACCCTTGCCGCGTTCTTCCGCTGTACGTTTCAGTCATTTCCTGCCTTCACTGCTGTTGTTGCTCGCGGGGTTGGCGGCTGCGTACGTCAAAGACCTCAACGTATTCTTTACTTCACTGTTCAACGTGCTGCCGACCCTGGTGCTGCTGTTGGGCGGCGCTTACTGTGCGGTTTACCGGCGTCAGCGCGAACTGTTTCTGATGCTCACGGTGTACATCGCCTACTTTCTGCTCGACACCCAGACTGACTATTACCGCGATAACGGCAAAGTGCGCGAAGACGCTGCGGTGGTGTTCCACCTTGTCTGTCTGCTGTTGCCGTTGTTGTTCGGGCTGTTCGCCGCGTGGCAGGAGCGCACCCATCTGTTTCAGGACATGGTCGCGCGATTCGCCGTGCTGCTGGCCTTTGGCAGCGTCGCCCTCGGCCTTGAGCAAAGTTATCCCCAGGCGTTGCTGATGTGGCTCTCGGAAATCCGCTGGCCAGCGCTGCACGGCGCCTGGATGAGCCTGATCCAGATGTCCTATCCGGTGTTTCTCTCGGCGTTCCTGTTGCTGGCCTGGCAATACTGGCGCAACCCGCGCCCGTTGCATGCGGCACAACTGGTCGGCTTGCTCGGGTTGTTCTGGATGCTGCCGAAAACCTTCATCCTGCCGTTCACCCTGAACATCATGTGCAGTCAGGTGATGCTGATGATTGCCGCCGCCGTGGCGCATGAGGCCTACCAAATGGCCTTTCGCGATGAGCTCACTGGTTTGCCGGGGCGGCGCGCGCTTAATGAGCGCATGCAGCGCCTGGGCCGCAATTATGTGTTGGCGATGAGCGACGTCGATCACTTCAAGAAATTCAACGACACTCACGGTCATGACGTTGGTGATCAGGTGCTGCGCCTGGTCGCGAGCAAACTGTCGAAAGTCAGCGGTGGCGGCAGGGCATATCGCTATGGTGGTGAGGAATTCGCCTTGGTGTTTGCGGGCAAAACCCTTGAGGAATGCATGCCGCACCTGGAGGTGATCCGCGAGTCGATTGCTTCCTACAACATTCAGCTGCGTAATCAGGAAAACCGTCCGCAAGATGACCAGCAAGGTCGTCAGCGGCGTGGCGGCAGCGGTGCTTCCAGTGTCTCGGTGACGGTCAGTATCGGTGTTGCCGAACGCGTCGAGCAGCGAACGCCGGAAGAAGTCCTCAAGTCTGCCGACCAGGCGTTGTACAGCGCCAAGGGTGCCGGGCGTAACTGCGTCATGGCGTTCGGTCAGAACCGTCGCGGCGCGGTGCGCATGGACAGCGCCGCGGGCTGAATCAAGCCACACGCCATCGCTCAAAAGCCCGCTGATTGCGGGCTTTATTTTATCGCTGAATGTCAGTGACCAAAAATAACAAATCAGTCACCGGTTGACCCTATGTGTCGCAAAAGTTGTTGAGGTACACTCGGCCTCAACGAAAACACTCTTCCACGAATCACCTGTTTAGATCTTGCGAGGTTTGCCATGGCTGACTACAAAGCGCCGCTGCGCGATATGCGCTTCGTCCTCAATGAAGTATTCGAAGTCGCCAAACTCTGGGCCGAACTGCCGGCCTTGGCCGAGACTGTCGATGCAGAAACCGTAGAAGCCATTCTCGAAGAAGCCGGCAAGGTCACCAGCAAAAGCATCGCGCCTCTGAGCCGTGCTGCCGATGAAGAAGGCTGCCACTGGAAGGACGGCGCCGTTACCACGCCCGCCGGTTTCCCGCAGGCCTATCAGACTTACGCTGAGGGCGGCTGGGTCGGTGTCGGTGGCGATCCGGCCTACGGCGGCATGGGCATGCCCAAAGCCGTTTCGGCGCAGGTCGAAGAAATGGTCAACTCCGCCAGCCTGTCGTTCGGTCTGTACCCGATGCTGACCGCCGGTGCCTGCCTGTCGATCAACGCCCACGCCAGCGAAGAGCTGAAAGCCGCGTACCTGCCGAACATGTATGCCGGGATCTGGGCCGGCTCCATGTGCCTGACCGAGCCGCACGCCGGCACCGACCTGGGCATCATCCGCACCAAGGCCGAACCGCAGGCTGACGGTACCTACAAGGTCAGCGGCACCAAGATTTTCATCACCGGCGGTGAGCACGATCTGACCGAGAACATCATCCACCTGGTGCTGGCGAAACTGCCGGACGCCCCGGCCGGTCCGAAAGGCATTTCGCTGTTCCTGGTGCCGAAGTTCATGGTTAACGCCGATGGCAGCCTGGGCGCGCGCAACCCGGCAAACTGCGGTTCGATCGAACACAAGATGGGGATCCAGGCATCCGCGACCTGCGTGATGAATTTCGATGAAGCCGTGGGTTATCTGGTCGGCGAGCCGAACAAGGGCCTGGCGGCGATGTTCACCATGATGAACTACGAACGTCTGGGCGTCGGCATTCAAGGCCTGGCCAGCGGTGAGCGCTCCTATCAGAACGCCGTCGAATACGCGCGCGATCGTCTGCAGAGCCGTTCGCCGACCGGCGCGCAGAACAAGGACAAGGTTGCCGACCCGATCATCGTTCATCCGGACGTACGTCGCATGCTGCTGACCATGAAAGCCTCGAACGAGGGCGGTCGCGCCTTCTCGACCTACGTGGCAATGCAGCTCGACACCGCCAAGTTCAGCGAAGACGCCACCACCCGCAAGCGCGCAGAAGACCTGGTCGCACTGTTGACCCCGGTGGCCAAGGCATTCCTCACCGATCTGGGTCTGGAAACCACCGTCCACGGCCAGCAGATTTTCGGCGGCCACGGCTACATCCGCGAGTGGGGCCAGGAGCAACTGGTGCGTGACGTACGCATCACCCAGATCTACGAAGGCACCAACGGCATTCAGGCCCTGGACCTGGTCGGACGCAAGATCGTCGGCAGCGGCGGCGCGTTCTACAAGCTGTTCGCTGACGAGATCCGGCACTTCACCGCAACCGCCAGCGCTGACCTCGGCGAATTCACCAAGCCGCTGAACGATGCCGTCAGCACCCTTGATGAATTGACTGCGTGGCTGCTGGATCGGGCGAAAACCAATCCGAACGAAATCGGCGCGGCCTCGGTCGAATATCTGCAAGCGTTCGGCTACACCGCTTATGCCTACATGTGGGCACTGATGGCGAAAGCCGCGCTGGGCAAAGAAGCGCAGGACGATTTCTACGCCAGCAAGCTAGGCACCGCGCGCTTCTATTTCGCCCGTCTGCTGCCGCGTATCCACTCGCTGAGCGCATCGGTAAAGGCCGGCAGCGAGTCGCTGTTCCTGCTGAATGCTGAGCAGTTCTGATGATGTAACGTCATGTAAGCATTCTCTTACATGACGTGCTGCTGTTCTCCCATAGGCGTAGATTGGATCCACAGCTAATCTACAACTCATGGACGTCGCGCAGGAAGCGCAAAGCAACAACACGGACACGTAGGATTCTGCCAGGGTGGCGGAGTGAAATGGATGTCAGGGAAACAGTCTGCAAAGCCCCGCTTCGGCGGGGTTTTCTTTTGTCTGAAGAAAAGTTTTCAAGGCAACGGATCCAGTGGTGGCGCGGCTTTCAGCGGTTTGTCTTCACGCTGAATCACCTCTTCCAGCAACGTGCGCAGCAATGCCAGAGACGCCTGCTGGCGCTGCACATCGCGGCACACCAGGCCAACCTGCAGGGGCACCCGTGGCTCGCTCAGCGGTTTCCACAGCAGATCCTGATCGTCGTATTCCCTCTGTGAGCGCCCAGGCAGCACGGTCGCCAGTTTGGTGTGCGGCAAACTGTCGAGAATCCCCAGCATATTGTTCAGCTCGGCCTGCACTTGCGGGCGTCGCCCCAGGCTGGTCAGTTGCGCCTGCCAGATCTGCCGGATCTGAAACTCTTCGCCCAGCAGCAACATCGGCAATTCCGCTGCCTGTCGCATCGAGACCTTCTTGAATTCACGCAGCGGATGATCCGCCGGGATCACCAGCGTCAGCTCATCTTCATACAGCATCACGCCATGCAGCCCGGGTTGTCGCGGTGGCAGGTAGCTGATGCCGATATCCAGCGAGCCGTTGAGCAGGCGGCGCTCGATCTCCAGACCGGTCAGCTCGTAAATCTGCACCACCAGATGCGGCTGCGCCTTGCGCACCCGCTCGAGCATCTGCGGGACGAGGCTGGTGTGCACGGTTTGCAGTACGCCGATCGCCAGGGTGCGCAAAGCCTGGCCCTTGAAATTGCCCAATGCCTCGCGCGCGCGCTGCAATCCATCGAGCAGTGGCAGGGCGTGGTTGTACAGGGTGTGCGCGGCGAGGGTCGGTAGCAGGCGTTTGCTGCTGCGTTCGAACAGGGTGACGTCGAGGTTCTGCTCGAGCTGGCGGATCTGTTGCGAGAGTGCCGGTTGCGAGATCGACAGGCGCTCAGCGGCCCGGCCCACATGGCCTTCTTCGTAGACCGCGACGAAATAACGCAGTTGTTTGAAATCCATAAGTAATGCTTATCGAAAATGCTGGTAAATCGAAATGGCCCGAAGCCGGCTGTGAGCCTAGTCTAACCGCAATCACAAGGCTTACAGGGCCAAAGAGCGCGATGAATAGCGTTTGCTTCGACAGTGTTTGCATAGGCAGTTCAAAAAACCTCAAACGAGGTTTTTTTCAATGAATCTGTTCAGTTTGCGGCGCCAGGCGCCGAGTCTTGATGACCTTGCGTTCGAGATCCATCCCGCCGGGGCAGGCGACAGTCTGAATGCCGAGCGCTTGATGCCCAGCGTCGAGCGCCCGCTGCAGGTGTTCGTTCGTGGTCAGGGTTCCTGGCTGTGGGACAGTCATGATCGCGCCTACCTCGACTTCTCCCAGGCCGGCGGTGCCAACAGTCTCGGGCACAGCCCCTCGGCGCTGGTCAAAGCGATTGCCAGTCAGGCGCAGGCACTGATCAATCCTGGTTTCAATCTGCACAATCGCGGCATGCTCAACCTTGCCGAACGTTTGTGTGCCAGCACTTCCAGCGACCAGGCTTACTTGCTCAACAGTGGTAGCGAGGCCTGTGAAGCGGCAATCAAACTGGCGCGCAAATGGGGCCAGCTGCATCGTAGTGGGGCGTCGCGAATCATCGTGGCGAAGCAAGGTTGTCACGGCCGTAGTCTGGCGACGATTTCCGCGTCAGACAGTTGCAACCTGCTCAACCGTTTCGCTCCGCTGCTGCCAGGTTTCGATCTGGTGCCATTTAACGACCTGCCGGCGCTGCATGCGGCTGTCGATGCGCAAACCGTGGCGATCATGCTCGAGCCGATTCAGAGCGATGCCGGGGTGATTCCGGCCACTGAGCATTACCTCAAAGGCGTTGAACGGCTGTGCCGCGAACTGGGCATTCTGCTGATCCTCGACGAAGTGCAGACCGGTATCGGCCGCTGTGGCAATTTGCTCGCCGAGCAGTCTTACGGTGTGCGCGCCGATATTGTCGTACTCGGCAAGGGCCTGGGTGGTGGTGTGCCGCTGGCAGCGCTGCTGGCCCGAGGCAAGGCCTGCTGCTTTGATGCCGGGGAACTGGGCGGCACTCATCACGGCAACGCACTGATGACCGCGGCCGGTCTGGTGGTGCTCGACAGCGTGCAGGACCGGGCATTTCTCGAACAGGTCAAAGACCACGGTCAGCACTTGCGCGAGGGACTCGCGCGTCTGGCGCACCGTTACGGCCATGGCGAACTGCGTGGTCAAGGCCTGTTCTGGGGACTGAGCCTGTCAGAGGATTGCGCCGATGCCGTAGTCAGTGCCGCCCTGCATGAAGGCCTGCTGCTCAATGCGCCGCAAGCCGATTGCCTGCGTTTCACCCCGGCACTCACCGTCAGCAAGGCCAATATCGACGAAATGCTTCTGCGCCTGGCCCGCGCCTTTTCGCGGGTGCGCACCGCGCAACTGCAATGCCGCAAAGGGATTGCCGTCTGAACTGAAGTTTCCTGCCCGATTTCAAGAACCGTCTCGCGGTATAACGCACGCCTCACGCCTGATTCTTTTGGCGTGGGGCGTTTTTTTATGCCCGATAGTGGCGATCAAATGGCGTTTGCACTGAACCCTGACGAACGGCGCAGGTCGATTAGCTTGTATGGCTCAAGTGAGCCAACCCCCATTCAGGAGCTGACCCATGGACTTCATTCGTATCATCATCGCCATTCTGTTGCCGCCACTGGGTGTGTTTCTGCAGGTCGGGTTCGGCGGGGCGTTCTGGCTGAACATTCTGCTGACGCTGTGTGGTTATATCCCGGGGATCGTGCATGCGGTGTATATCATCGCCAAACGCTGAGTTCAGCGGCGCGAGATAGATTGCTATCGCGGGCAAGCCCGCTCCCACAGTGTTTTCGGTAGGTCACACATTTTGTGTACACCAAAAGAACCTGTGGGAGCGGGCTTGCCCGCGATGGGGGCGGCGCCATTTTGAAAAAAGTGCGGTATTCAGTCCGCCAACCCCATCACCCGCCCGATAAAAACGTCCACTCCTGCTCCAGCGCATGTGCCTGATTCACCGCCCGGCGAAAGCCATGGCGCTCCTCGGCGTAGTAATGCGCCTCGACCGGGATGCCATTGCGTTCCAGCGCCGTGACCATGTCGCGGGTCTGTTGCGGCACCACCACGGCATCCAGTTCACCCTGAAAGAAGATCACCGGCACCCGGATGTTGTTCGCGTGTAGCAAAGGTGTGCGTGCGGCGTAGCGCTCGACGTCCTGCTGGGGATCGCCGATCAGCCAGTCGAGATAATCGCCTTCAAATTTGTGCGTCGCCCGGGCCAGTGCCACCGGGTCGCTGACGCCGTAGAGGCTGGCGCCCGCGCGGAACACCTGATGAAACGCCAGCGCACACAACGTGGTGTAACCCCCGGCGCTACCGCCGCGGATAAACGCGCGCTCGCCGTCGATCAGACCTTGTCTGGCCAGATACGCCACCACCGCGCAGGCGTCCTCGACGTCCACCTCGCCCCAGCTCAGATGCAACGCTTGACGGTATTCGCGGCCATAACCGCTACTGCCGCGGTAGTTGAGGTCGGCGACAGCAAAACCGCGTTGCGTCCAGTACTGGATGCGCGGGTCGAGCATCGGGTAGCAGGCCGAGGTCGGGCCGCCGTGGATGAACACCACCAGTGGTGGCTGTGCCTCGTCGTTCATCGCCGGATAAAAGAAACCGTGGGCCTCCCCGCTGCCGCTCGGGTAGCGCAAGGTCTGCGGCCGGCTGATGCGCTCCGCCGGCAGTGGCGCAACACCACCGGCCAGCACATTCACTTCGCGGCTGGAGCGATCAATGGCTATCACCACCGAGGGGCTGATTGGCGAGGCGGCGATGCAATAGATGAGTTGCTGATCCAGCGCCAGGTGCCGGAAACGACTGTAGTCGCCGGTGAAGTCGTCGCCGTCGAGCGCCAGGCGACCAAAACCGCCCTCGGTCCAGCTCGCCAGAAAACGAATCGCCCACCGGCAACCAGGTGCAGCCACCCAGTTGCCAAGGGGCGGGCGCATGATCGGCCTCGGCGCAGGGCAGCCGCTGCAAACCGTCAGACGTTTCGCCCCACGGCTGCCAGAAGCCGCCGCGATCGGTCAGGCAGTACAGGCGATTTTCAGTGTCGAATCGCGGTTGCTGGATCGACTCTTCAAGGTCAGCTCCCGCCAGGCAACGCGTTGCGCCAAAGCCACCCTCAGCCAGAAGCTCGGCGACCATCAATCGCGTACACGTCCATGGCTGATGTGGTCGGTTCCACTCGATCCACGCCAAACGTCGGCCATCCGGGCTGATGGTGGGTGCAGCATAGAAATCCGCACCTTCAGTCAGCAAATGCCGGGTGCCGTCAGCCAGATCAATGGCGACGAGTCGATGCTGATCTTGCTGCTCCTCAACCGCCAACACCTGGCCGCAAGCAAAATGCAGATCGCCATAACGACACTCGCCGGAAGTCAGCACCTCGGGCGCGCCATCCAGCGTCTGCCGATACAACTGCTGATCCGCCTCATTGACGAAAACCACCCCGTCCGGCGTCAGACAAACCGCGCCACCGCCGTATTCGTACACCCGGCTACGCACGCTGAAGCCATTCGGCGTCAGACATTTCGCCGCGTCGTCGCGCCAGTGCCAGATCCGGCACGCGGCGTCTTCGGGGCGATATTCATTCCAGAATAAACCGTTGGCACCGAGTTGCAGTTCGGCGAAGTCCATTCCGGCGGCGAAGGCCTGGGTGGCGCTGAAAGGCTCAGCCCTTGGCGATGAGGCGTGAGTTTCGTTCATTACGGAAGGCCAGTTGTTCGATGGTCTGGGTGGCGGTCTCGGCTTCTTCGCGGGCCTTGAGAATCACGCCGTGATGTTCCGACTTGCTGCACACCGGATCGGCGTTACTCGCGTCCCCCGTGAGCATGAACGCCTGACAGCGGCAGCCGCCGAAGTCCTGTTCCTTCTCGTCGCAGGAGCGGCACGGCTCGGGCATCCAGTCATAGCCGCGAAAGCGGTTGAAGCCGAAAGAGTCGTACCAGATGTGCTGCATGCTGTGGTCGCGCACGTTGGGAAATTGCACCGGCAGCTGTCGGGCGCCATGACAGGGCAGGGCGGTGCCGTCCGGAGTCACCGTCAGAAAGACGCTGCCCCAGCCGTTCATGCAGGCTTTCGGGCGTTCTTCGTAGTAATCCGGGGTGACGAAAATCAACTTGCAGGGATGTCCTTCGGCTTCCAGTTTGGCGCGGTATTCGTTGGTGATGCGTTCGGCACGCACCAGTTGTTCCTTGGTCGGCAGCAGGCCGACACGGTTGAGCTGGGCCCAGCCGTAGAACTGGCAGGTGGCGAGCTCGACGAAGTCCGCTTCGAGCGCGATGCACAGCTCGATAATGCGGTCGATCTTGTCGATGTTGTGCCGATGGGTGACAAAGTTCAGCACCATCGGATAGCCGTGGGCCTTCACCGCGCGAGCCATTTCCAGCTTCTGCGCGAAAGCCTTTTTCGAGCCGGCGAGCAGGTTGTTCACCTGCTCGTCGCTGGCCTGGAAACTGATCTGGATGTGATCGAGACCGGCCTTCTTGAAGTCACTGATCTTCTGCTCGGTCAGGCCGATGCCCGAGGTAATCAGGTTGGTGTAGAAACCCAGCTGCCGCGCTTCACGAATCAGCTCGGCAAGATCCTGGCGCACCAATGGCTCACCACCGGAAAACCCCAATTGCGCTGCGCCCATCTCCCGCGCTTCGCGGAACACCTTGATCCACTGCTCGGTGCTCAGCTCTTTGCCCTGCTCGGCAAAATCCAGCGGATTGGAGCAGTACGGACATTGCAGCGGGCAGCGGTAGGTCAGCTCGGCGAGCAGCCACAGCGGCAGGCCGACTTCAGGTTTTGGCGGTACTTGCACCGATGTCTCAGGCAAGTTCGATCCAGTGTTGCGCACGGGCAACCTCCATGAATTGCTCGATGTCGTCACCGAGCTCGGGCACGCCGGGGAACTGCTCATCGAGTTTGGCGATGATCGCCGCGACATCACGCTCACCGTCGATCAAACCGCCGATCAGCGCGGCGCTATCGTTGAGCTTGATCATGCCCTCGGGGTAGAGCAGCACGTGGCCTTTTTGCGCCGGTTCGTACTGGAAGCGGTAGCCGGGACGCCAGGTCGGGATCTTGCTGCGATCGAAACTCATAAGGTGATTCCTTTGTGCCAGACCCGTTGTTCGGTGACGCTGTGGTACGGCGGGCGGTTCAGTTCGTAAGCCATGCTCATGGCATCGAGCATGCTCCAAAGAATGTCCAGTTTGAACTGGAGAATTTCCAGCATGCGCTCCTGACCCTCGCGGGTCTTGTAGTGCTCGAGCGTGATCGCCAGACCATGCTCGACATCGCGCCGCGCCTGACCGAGGCGGGTGCGGAAATATTCGTAACCGGCCGGGTCGATCCACGGGTAATGCTGCGGCCAGCTGTCGAGGCGCGACTGGTGGATCTGCGGCGCGAACAGTTCGGTCAACGAGCTGCTGGCGGCTTCCTGCCAACTGGCGCGGCGGGCGAAGTTGACGTATGCATCGACAGCGAAACGCACGCCGGGCAGCACCAGCTCCTGGGAACGCAACTGATCCGGGTCGAGGCCTACTGCTTGCCCGAGGCGCAGCCAGGCTTCAATGCCGCCGTCTTCACCGGGGGCGCCGTCGTGGTCGAGCAGGCGTTGAATCCACTCGCGACGGATCTCGCGATCCGGGCAATTGGCGAGGATCGCCGCGTCTTTCAGGGGGATGTTCACCTGATAGTAAAAGCGGTTGGCGACCCAGCCTGAATCTGCTCGCGGGTGGCACGCCCTTCGTACATCGCCACGTGGTACGGGTGGTAGATGTGGTAGTAGGCGCCTTTGGCGCGCAGTGCGGCTTCGAATTCGGTGGGGGACAGCGGGGTGTCGGTCATTGCGGTTCTCCGGGGAACAACCGTTAAAATCTTGGGTGTCTGGTCGGACGTCATCGCTGGCAAGCCAGCTCCCACAGTTTTTGTGTACACCACAGAACACTGTGGGAGCT
>NZ_JABULD010000208.1:0-6863 GCF_014060985.1 Pseudomonas sp. MD195_PC81_125 | reverse complement strand
GAGGGGATTTATCCCCGATGGGTCGCGAAGCGACCCCAGGATTCTGCCTGAATAATTATGGGCCTGCTGCGCAGGCCATCGGGGATAAATCCCCTCGCCACAAGGTTTTGCATTCACTTCAGAAGCGCGTGCTGATCCAGGAGACGATCAGGGCCAGGCCGAGGCAGGCAAAACCGAAGCGGTAGAAAAAGCGGTTCATGCGCAAGGTCGCCCAATCCAGAATCGGTTCGGCGTTCGGTTGGGCCTGGCGCTGAGCGGCGATGCTGGCCATGGCGCGTTGTTCACGACGGCGGGTCGCATGCAGCAGCCAACTGCCCGGGAAAGCCAGAGCCAGCGCCAGCAGGTTGATCAATTTGGCGGGATGGGCGGTAAACAGCGTCATCAAGTGCAGCGACATCACAGACCTCGGATCTGAATCAGTGTGGCAGGCGCCCGATCGACGACCGCGGCGCGGATTCTACCGAAACACTCCGCCACCGCCCTACCCTTTGCGACAAATAACCTGACAATCGACCGATGGCTGTCCTGTGTCACGGCATCGTCATTTACATCGGCCACCATGCGCGCCTCGAAACACACATGGAACGCGACATGCTGCACGCCGAAAACCAGGATCGCCTGTACCTCATCACCCCGTCCGACGAACAACAAAGCCTCGTCGGCAGTCTCGCCTTCAATGTTCAGGATCGCCACTGGCTGGTGTATTGCGCCCTCGGCGGGCATCAACATGCGGATTTGCCGGAGACTGATCTGCTGACGGGCGTGAGCGTGCTCGACTTCTACTCCCAGGCCGCCTGACCCACATCGTCCTCTGCAGGAGCTGCCGCAGGCTGCGATCTTTTTGATSTTGCTTTAAAAAAATCAAAAGTCAAAAGATCGCAGCCTGCGGCAGCTCCTACACAAAGCAAAAGGCATAAAAAAACCCGGCAATAGCCGGGTTTTTTGACTGGCGCGCAGCTTAAGCGGTGAAGGTTTTGCCTTCGAACTGCTCGGCAACGAACTTCCAGTTGACCAGGTTCCAGAACGCTTCAACGTACTTCGGACGCAGGTTGCGGTAGTCGATGTAGTAAGCGTGTTCCCAGACGTCGCAGGTCAGCAGCGGGGTGTCGCCGCTGGTCAGCGGGTTACCGGCGCCGATGGTGCTGGCCAGGGCCAGGGAACCGTCAGCCTTCTTCACCAGCCAGCCCCAGCCGGAACCGAAGGTGCCGATCGAGGTTTTGCTGAACTCTTCCTTGAACTTGTCGAACGAACCGAACGCTGCGTTGATGGCTTCAGCCAGTGCGCCGGTTGGTTGACCGCCGGCGTTTGGCGCCAGGCAGTTCCAGTAGAACGTATGGTTCCAGACCTGAGCGGCGTTGTTGAAGATGCCGCCCGAGGAAGTCTTGACGATCTCTTCCAGGGTCTTGCCTTCGAACTCGGTGCCTGGCACCAGGTTGTTCAGGTTCACGACATAGGTGTTGTGGTGCTTGTCGTGGTGAAATTCCAGGGTTTCCTTGGAAATGTGCGGCTGCAGGGCATCGTGTGCGTAAGGCAGCGGCGGCAATTCGAAAGCCATGATGATTCTCCTAATCAGGTCTGTTGCGGTGAGCGCAAGGCCGATCACGGGCGGCCAGAAATGCACCGACGAGTTTTTACTCTTTGCGGCGCAGGGTTCGGATCATAGCACCGGGGTCAAGGCTTAACCACGCAACAACTGTGTGGGATAGAGGTTCCAGAGCCTTTTGGAATAAATCACGAGGCCAGGATCAACTGACCGGCTACGGTGAACATCATCACTGCCACGAGAAGATCGAGAATCCGCCAGGTACTCGGCCGCGCCAGCCACGGCGCGAGCCATGCGGCACCGAGGGCGAGGGTGAAAAACCACAGCAGTGACGCGCTCGCGGCGCCCACTACATAAGCCCCCGGCACCGACTGCTGCGCACCGAGCGAGCCGATCAGCAATACGGTATCCAGATAAACGTGCGGATTGAGCAGCGTCACTGCCAATGCGCTGAGCATTACCGCGCGCAACGAGCGCACAGTGTGGTTTTCGCCCTGATCCAGACTCTGTTTCGAAAACGCCCGGCGCAGCGCCTGGCTGCCGTACCAGATCAGAAAGACGGCGCCGCCCCAGCGCGCCACCGCGAGCAACGTCGGGTTCTGCGCCAACACAGTGGCCAGACCGAACACCCCGGCCGCCACCAGCAGTGCATCGCACGCCACACACAGCGCCGCCACCGGCAGGTGATGTTCGCGGCGCAGGCTCTGAGCCAATACGAAAGCATTCTGGGTGCCGATTGCCATGATCAGCCCCAGGGCCACCAATAGCCCGTTCACGTAGCTTTGCCACATCAATAATTACTCCGCGTTGGCTGCGAGATCGCGCAGCACGTGCATGGCGCGTTCGGCGTCGGCCTGACCGACAAACAAATGATCGTGGTAGTAACCGGCGATCACGTTGCAACTGATCCCGGCCTTGCCCAATGCCGTGGCGAACGCAGCAGTGAGGCCGACCGCTTCCAGTGCCGAATGCACGTTGAGGGTGATCCACGCCGCGACATAATCGAAACTGAACCCGGCGCGTTCAGCCTGGGACCGCTCGAGAATCACGGTCAGGCCTTCCTGCTCGCGGAAGCTGCCGACAATTTCCAGACCATTGGGCAACGGCGCGTCGCGCAGGGTGCAGAACACGTATTCGCCGGCATTGAGCTGCGGGCTCATGCTGCGCAGCAGAGTCGTGAGAGAGGTTTCGCCAGCCATTGCCGTGTTCCTTGATAAAGAGTGCTTGCTGGCTATTCTCCGGTCGAAAGCTGTATAAGAAAAACCAATAGTGCTGATCGCTCATTAGGAAAACTGATGTTCGACTACAAATTGCTTTCCGCGTTGGCCGCCGTGGTCGAGCAGGCCGGATTCGAACGTGCCGCGCAGGTGCTGGGCCTGTCGCAATCGGCGATCTCCCAGCGGATCAAACTGCTGGAAGCGCGGGTTGGCCAACCGGTGCTGGTGCGCGGTACGCCGCCGTCGCCGACCGAGATTGGCCGACGTCTGCTCAACCATGTGCAGCAGGTGCGCCTGCTTGAGCGGGACTTGCAGACCCTGGTCCCCGCACTCGACGAGGAGGGCCTGCCGGAGCGTTTGCGCATCGCCCTCAACGCCGACAGCCTCGCCACCTGGTGGGCCGAAGCGGTGGGCGATTTTTGCGCCGAGCAGCATTTATTGCTGGATCTGGTAGTGGAAGATCAGACCGTCGGCCTCAAGCGCATGCGGGCCGGGGAAGTGGCGGCGTGTGTCTGCGCCAGCGAACGCCCCGTGGCCGGTGCGCGCAGCGTGTTGCTCGGGGCGATGCGCTATCGGGCGCTGGCCAGTCCGGCATTCATCGAGCGGCATTTCCCTGACGGGGTACGCGCCGAACAGCTGCCGCGCACCCCGGCGCTGGTGTTTGGCCCGGACGATTTCCTCCAGCATCGCTATCTCGCGTCGCTGGGTGTCGATGGCGGATTCGAGCACCATTTGTGTCCGTCCTCCGAAGGATTTGTGCGCCTGACCGAAGCCGGTTTTGGCTGGGGACTGGTGCCGGAACTGCAAGTGCGCGAGCAGCTGCAACGCGGCGTATTGCGCGAACTGTTGCCAGATAAACCGATCGATGTGCCGTTGTACTGGCATCATTGGCGCAATGGCGGTCAGCTGCTGGCCTTGCTGACCGAACAATTGCTGCGTTCTTCATCGCGCTGGCTGGTGCCCTTGGGCTGATGGTCAGCGTCAAGACAGACGTATCAGGTAAACGAAAGTCATCGGAGCGTTACATGAAAATTCTGGTCACCGGCGCAAGCGGCTTCATAGGCGGGCGCTTTGCGCGTTTCGCCCTGGAGCAAGGCCTGGACGTGCGGGTCAACGGTCGCCGGGCCGAAAGCGTCGAGCATCTGGTGCGCCGTGGCGCCGAGTTCGTCCCGGGCGATCTCACCGATGCGGACTTGGTGCGCGAACTCTGCGCCGACGTCGAAGCCGTGGTGCACTGCGCCGGTGCCGTCGGCTTGTGGGGGCGCTATCAGGACTTTCATCAGGGCAACGTGCAGGTCACTGAAAACGTCGTCGAAGCCTGTCTCAAACAACGCGTGCGGCGCCTGGTGCATCTGTCGTCGCCGTCGATCTATTTCGATGGCCGCGATCACCTCGGTCTGACCGAAGAACAAGTGCCCAAGCGTTTCAAACATCACTACGCGGCGACCAAATACCTGGCCGAACAAAAGGTCTTCGGTGCGCAGGAGTTCGGTCTGGAAACCATCGCCCTGCGTCCGCGCTTTGTCACCGGTGCCGGCGACATGAGCATCTTCCCGCGGCTGTTGAACATGCAGCGCAAGGGCCGTCTGGCGATCATTGGCGACGGTCTGAACAAAGTCGACTTCACCAGTGTGCAGAACCTCAACGAAGCGCTGCTCAGCAGCTTGCTGGCGGCCGGCTCCGCGCTGGGCAAGGCCTACAACATCAGCAATGGCGCGCCGGTACCGTTGTGGGATGTGGTCAATTACGTGATGCGCAAGATGGAAGTGCCGCAGGTCACCAAATACCGTTCGTACGGCCTGGCCTACAGCGTTGCTGCGCTCAATGAAGGCGTGTGCAAACTCTGGCCGGGCCGTCCGGAGCCGACCCTGTCGCGGCTGGGCATGCAGGTCATGAAGAAAAATTTCACCCTCGACATCAGCCGCGCCCGGCATTATCTGGACTACGATCCGAAAGTCAGCCTGTGGTCGGCCCTCGACGAGTTCTGTGGCTGGTGGAAAGCCCAGGACATCCGTTGATACAAGTCGCCCGACCAGCAATGAACCGCACTGCCGCTTGAGGGTCAATCCCTGCGGCTGCGGCGGTTATACTTTGCAGCATTTAGCCATCACCGCGTTCCACAAAGGTTGCCTCAATGTCCATGCGTAACGATGCCAACGACGATTTCGACGATGTACCGAGCCTGCGGGCCGACACCTTTGACGACGATGACATTCCGCCCAGCGCCCGCACCTCCGTGCACTCGCGCACACCGCCGGTGGTCAAGGTCAAGGCTGCGAGCACCGGGCCGTTGTGGGCACTGGTCGGCGCGCTGTTTTTCGCCTTCATCGGTCTGGCCTGGTGGAGTTTCCAGCAGATTTCGCTGATGGAGCAGCAGTTGGTGGCGACTCAGGAAAGCTTTGCGCGCATCAGCGAGGAAGCGGCGGGGCGGTTGCAGGACATTTCCGGCAAGGTGGTGGCCAGCCAGAGCAACGTCAACAGCGACAGCGAAGCCTTGAAGCTGCAGATCAAACAGCTGGAAACCCAGTTGCTGGATCAAAGCAAGCAGCAGCAAGGCGTGGTCGGTCAGGCCAGTGATCTGGACAAGCGTCTGGCGCAAATGACCGCGCAGACCACCGAGCAACAGAACGCCAATACCCAGTTGCAGGCTCAGGTCAAAGCCTTGAGCGCGGAACTGGTGGCCCTGAAAGGCGCACCGGCGGATACCAGCAAGGTCGACGCCCAGCTCAAGAGTTACGACGCTCAGCTGAAAAGCCTCGGCGCTGATATCACGGCACTGAAGAAGCAGGGCAATCCGAGCGCGGCGATCGAGCGTCTGGAGCAGGAAATCGTCGTCCTCAAGAGTGAACAGGACAATCGCCCGGCCGCTGCGCAGGGGGGCGGCAATACCGCCGAGTTCGACGCATTTCGTGGCCAGATGACCCGCAACCTCAACACCCTGCAGGCGCAGATCCAGAACCTGCAACAGCAGATCAATGCCCGGCCGTAGAACCTCATGAACTGTAGCCAGGGACCTATGTGGTGAGGGGATTCATCCCCGATGGGGCTGCGCAGCAGCTCTCAGGTATCAGCTCGGTGTGTCAGAAAATATGTGTTCTCTCCATCAGGGCTGCTGCGCAGCCCATCGGGGATAAATCCCCTCGCTACAGGATGTGGCGCCCCGTCCGAGCCCAAGCCGTCTACGCTCTTGAAACACCAACAAGAACGAGGGATGCGTTATGGGGTTTCTGCATAAAGTGGCGTGGCTCGGGGTGATGCTTTTTGTGGGGGCAGGGCAAGTCAACGCTGCCGCCACGCAAAAGGACGACAGCAAGGCCGCCATCGCTTTGCTGGAAAAGGCCCTGGCCTATTACCACGACAACGGCGACAAGGCCTTCGCCGCGTTCAGCCGTCAGGGCGAGTTCGTCGACAAGGATCGCTACGTGTTCGTGGTCGACACCAAGGGCGTGATGCTCGCCAGCGGCGGGCCCTCTTCAGCCTTGATCGGCCGTGACGTCAGCGAGGTGCTCGCGCCGGATTTGCAGAAAGCCTTCAAGGACGCCCTGCTGGTGCCGGAGGGCAACGGCATTCAACAGGCCGAGTACCGCTGGCAGAACTGGGCCGACGGCAAGGTCGAACGCAAACATGTCTACTACCAGCGCATCGGTCAGCGCATTCTCGCGGTTGGCTATTATTTGCCGCGTGCTTCAGCCGAGCAGGCCAAGGCACTTCTCGACAAGGCTGCAACCGATCTGGGGAAAAACGAGAAGGGCACCCTGACCGCCATCAACTCGCTCAAGGGCGGTTATCTGCAGGATGACTTGTATGTGTTCGTGGTCGATCTGGACACCCAGCGCTACGTTGCCCACGGCACCAACCTGCGCCTGATCAACACCGACTTCAGCAAGATCAAGGATCCGGAAGGCAAACCGGTGGGCGAGCCGATGCTGGCGCTGATCGCCAAACAGGATGACGGTGAATACGGATACCGCTGGAAAAACCCGGTGACCGGCAAGGTCGAGGACAAGCATGCGTACTTGAAGAAGGTCGGGCATTTTCTGGTGGCGGTGGGTTACTACAGCCCCTGAAAATCAAAAGATCGCAGCCTTCGGCAGCTCCTACAT
>NZ_JABULD010000162.1:0-8248 GCF_014060985.1 Pseudomonas sp. MD195_PC81_125 | reverse complement strand
CCCATGATACTTCCTGTGGTGGAGGGGATTTTATCCCCGATGGAGCGCGAAGCACTCCCCCTTTTTCAAGGCTGCTGCGCACCCCATCGGGGATAAATCCCCTCACCGCAAGGTTCTGTACCAGGTATTGAATGTGACGAGCGCTGCCCACGGCTTTAGTATGGCGCTTTCCCTTTTCCGACAAGGCCCGTTCATGACGATCGAAATCCGCCCGGCGACCCCCAGCGATGCGCCGCAAATCCTCGCCTTCATCACCGAACTGGCAGATTTCGAAAAGGCCCGCCACGAAGTGATCGCCAGCGTCACCGATATCGAGCGCAGCCTGTTCAGTGAAGGCGCCACGGCCCATGGCCTGATCTGCCTGCGTGACGGTATGCCAATCGGTTTCGCGGTGTTCTTCTTCAGCTATTCGACGTGGCTCGGCAGCAACTGCCTGTACCTCGAAGACCTCTACATCACTCCCGAACAACGCGGCGGCGGTGCCGGTAAAACCCTGCTGCGGCATCTGGCGAAAATCGCCTGCGACAACGACTGCGGCCGCTTCGAATGGAGTGTGCTGGACTGGAACACCCCGGCCATCGAATTCTACAAATCCCTTGGTGCGCAGCCGCAGGAAGAGTGGGTGCGCTATCGCATGGATGGCAAGGTGTTGCGGGAGTTTGCCGAGGGGTAGTTGATCCCTCAGGAAAAGATCGCAGCTTTCGGCAGCCCCCTCCTACAGAAGATTGATCATCCTCTGCAGGAGCTGCCGAAGGCTGCGATCTTTTTTTGGGTTCATCCCACAATGTGGGAGCGATATTTATATATTGAGATTTGTCTGCGCCAAGGTTTATAGTCCGTCGCACTCACTGCCAAAAACAAAACAGGTGATGCGATGCAAGCGCAATTGATCGCGCTCGATTGGGGGACGACCTCATTACGTGCTTACAAACTCGCAGCGGGCGCAGTAGTGCTGGAGCAGCGTGCGCTGTCGTTCGGGATCATGCAGTTACCGAAGGCGCCGCGAGTCATCAACGGTGGTGAATGCACCGACGGTTTTGAACTGGCCTTCGAAGAGGCGTGTGGCGACTGGCTCGATGCGCAGCCGGATCTGCCGGTGATCGCCTGCGGCATGGTGGGCAGCGCTCAAGGCTGGCGCGAAGCGGCTTACTGCGAGACGCCGGCAAACGTCGCCAATCTCGGAAACTCCCTGCAAACGCTGGTCAGTCTGCGCGGCACACGGGTGCATATCGTGCCGGGCGTGATCCAGCGCTCTCGTCTGCCCAATGTCATGCGCGGTGAAGAAACCCAAGTCCTCGGCGTGCTGCAGAACTTGCCGGCCGAGGCGGGCGGCGATCTGTTGATCGGTCTGCCGGGCAGCCATTCCAAGTGGGTGGAAGTGATCGACGGCTGCATCACGCATTTCGATACGTTCATGACCGGCGAAGTGTTCGCCGTGCTCAGTGAACACAGCATTCTCGGGCGTACCCAGCAACAGGGTGCAGCGTTCGACGGGCTGGCGTTTGACCGTGGCGTGCAAGTGGCGCTGTCGGCGGACGGCGAACTGGGTGTGCTCTCCACATTATTCAGTGCCCGCACCTTGGGCCTGACCGGCGAACTGGTCCCGACGGCGCAAGCGGATTACCTGTCCGGGCTGATGATCGGCCATGAACTGGTGGCGCTTGCCGCCGTGCAGCGGCGTCGGCGCCACAGCGTGCACCTGCCCGCAATCATCCTTATTGGCAACGCGCAACTCTGCGCCCGTTACGGCCGTGCGCTCGAGGCCTGCGGTTTCGCTCGCGTCACGCTGGCCGAGCAGGCCACCGAGCGTGGCCTGTGGCAACTGGCGCTGGCCGCCGGGCTGCTCGATTCCTCATCCCGTTAACCCTGACTGGAGGCCTGACATGCTCAAGCAAGCACTGGCACAAAACGGTCTGATCGCGATTCTGCGTGGACTGCATCCGCAGGAAGCCGCAGCTGTCGGAGAAGTCCTGTATGCCGCCGGATTTCGCGTCATCGAAGTACCGCTCAATTCCCCGTCGCCGTATGAAAGTATCCGCATCCTGCGTCAGACCTTGCCCGCCGACTGCCTGATCGGTGCCGGTACGGTGTTGACCCCGGAGCAGGTCGAACTGGTGAAAGAGGCTGGCGGCCAGGTGATCGTCATGCCGCACAGCGATGCCAAGGTACTGCGAGCAGCGAAAGCGGCGGGGCTGTATCTGTCGCCGGGTGTCGCCACGCCGACCGAAGCCTTCGCGGCGCTGGAGGAGGGCGCGGACATTCTCAAGCTGTTCCCGGCCGAGCAGATGGGCCCGGCAGTGGTCAAGGCTTGGCTCGCGGTGTTGCCTTCCGGGACGGTGCTGGCGCCGGTTGGCGGAATCACCCCGGACAACATGCAAGCGTTCATCGACGCCGGCGTAAAAGGTTTCGGCCTCGGTTCCGGCCTGTTCAAACCGGGCATGACGGTTGAGCAAGTGGCGGCCAATGCCAAAGCCTACGTGGCCGCGTGGAAAGCCCTTCGCTGAGATTTATCCGGCGCTGCGTGCGCTGCATCTAACAAGAGAGACAAGCAGATGAAAATCACCAAACTCACCACCTTCATCGTCCCGCCGCGCTGGTGCTTCCTCAAGGTCGAAACCGATGAGGGCGTGACCGGTTGGGGCGAGCCTGTAGTCGAAGGCCGCGCCCACACCGTCGCGGCCGCCGTCGAGGAACTGTCCGACTACCTGATCGGCAAAGACCCACGCAATATCGAGGACATCTGGACCGTGCTGTACCGCGGCGGCTTCTACCGCGGCGGCGCGATCCACATGAGTGCGCTGGCCGGTATCGACCAGGCGCTGTGGGACATCAAGGGCAAGGCCCTTGGCGTGTCGGTCAGCGATCTGCTGGGCGGTCAGGTGCGCGACAAGATCCGCGTGTATTCGTGGATCGGTGGCGATCGTCCGGCCGACACCGCGCGTGCCGCCAAAGAGGCGGTAAGCCGTGGTTTTACGGCGGTGAAAATGAACGGCACCGAAGAGCTGCAGTTCCTCGACTCCTTCGAGAAAGTCGATCTGGCCCTGGCCAATGTCGCCGCCGTGCGCGATGCGGTCGGGCCGAACGTCGGCATCGGTGTCGACTTCCACGGTCGGGTGCACAAGCCGATGGCCAAGGTGCTGATGAAGGAGCTCGACCCGTACAAACTGATGTTCATCGAGGAGCCGGTGCTCAGCGAAAACTATGAGGCGCTGAAGGAGCTGGCGCCGTTGACCAGCACGCCGATTGCCCTCGGTGAGCGGCTGTTCTCGCGCTGGGACTTTAAACGGGTGTTGAGCGAAGGCTATGTCGACATCATCCAGCCGGATGCCTCCCACGCCGGCGGCATCACCGAAACCCGCAAGATCGCCAACATGGCCGAAGCCTACGACGTGGCGCTGGCGCTGCATTGCCCGCTGGGGCCGATTGCGCTGGCGGCGTGTCTGCAACTCGACGCTGCTTGTTACAACGCGTTTATCCAGGAGCAGAGCCTGGGTATCCATTACAACGAGAGCAACGACTTGCTCGACTACGTGAAGGATCCGCGGGTGTTCGATTACGACCAAGGCTTCGTGAAGATTCCGAACGGGCCGGGGCTGGGTATCGAGATCAACGAGGAATACGTGATCGAGCGTGCCGCCGTCGGCCATCGCTGGCGCAATCCGATCTGGCGCCATGCCGATGGCAGTTTTGCCGAGTGGTGAGTCCCTGAATCACCTGTGTCCCCCTGTGGGAGCGAGCCTGCTCGCGAATGCTATGTCACATCCGACATCGATGTGACTGACCCGACGCTTTCGCGAGCAGGCTCGCTCCCACAGTGTTGATCTCCATGGATGGGAGATGGCGTCAATGACCTCAAATAATCATAAAAAGAGGCACCCCCCATGCCAACGCAAACCCTCACCGGGCAGGCGTCTTTAGTCACGCCTAGCCGCAAGCGGTTTTTCATCATGGTGCTGCTGTTCATCACCGTGGTCATCAACTACCTCGACCGGAGCAACCTGTCGATTGCCGCGCCCGCGCTGACCAGCGAACTGGGCATCGATCCGGTTCACGTCGGGCTGATTTTCTCCGCATTCGGCTGGACCTACGCTGCGATGCAGATCCCCGGCGGCTGGCTGGTGGATCGCGTGCCACCGCGCATCCTCTACAGCGTCGCGCTGCTGCTGTGGTCGCTGGCCACGGTGCTGCTCGGCTTCGCCGCGAGTTTCATTGCGCTGTTCGTGCTGCGCATGGCGGTCGGCGCGCTGGAAGCGCCGGCCTATCCGATCAACAGCCGCGTGGTCACCACCTAGTTTCCCGAGCGCGAGCGGGCCACGGCGATTGGTTTCTACACCTCCGGGCAGTTTGTCGGCCTGGCGTTTCTGACCCCGGTGCTGGCCTGGCTGCAACATGAATTCGGTTGGCACATGGTGTTTGTTGCGACCGGTGCGGCGGGCATCATCTGGGCGGCGATCTGGTACGCGGTGTATCGCGAACCGCGAGATTTCAAGGGCGCCAACAACGCGGAGATCGACCTGATCCGCGAGGGTGGCGGACTGGTAGACATTCAAGCGCAAGCAACCAAGGCCTCGTTCAGCTGGACCGATCTCGGCATCGTCCTGAGCAAACGCAAATTGTGGGGCATCTACCTCGGCGAGTTCTGTCTGAACTCGACGCTGTGGTTCTTCCTGACGTGGTTTCCGACCTATCTGGTGAAATATCGCGGTATGGACTTCATCAAATCCGGCCTGTTGGCGTCGCTGCCGTTTCTTGCCGCGTTCATTGGCGTGCTGTGTTCGGGGTTCTTCTCCGACTTGTTGATTCGCCGTGGCTGCAGCGTGGGCTTTGCGCGCAAGTTGCCGATCATTGGCGGACTGCTGATTTCCACCTCGATCATCGGTGCCAATTTCGTTGAATCGACACCGCTGGTGATCGCCTTCCTGGCGCTGGCATTTTTCGGTAACGGGCTGGCCTCGATCACTTGGTCGCTGGTCTCGACCCTCGCTCCGGCGCGTTTGCTGGGGCTGACCGGCGGGGTGTTCAACTTCATCGGCAACCTGTCGGCAATTGCCACGCCGATTGTCATCGGTTTCCTCGCCAGCGGTGATTCGTTCGCCCCGGCGATTACTTACATCGCGGTTCTGGCGCTGGTCGGTGCATTGTCCTACGTGCTGCTGGTGGGCAAGGTCGAGCGTATCGAGTTGTAGTCGTCTGCGTCGGGCGACCATAATGCCGCCCGTTCCCTCGCTCAACGGTAAAGGCTGGATATGCAGGAAGACGCCCCGGAAAAAACCAAGGACGCCGCACCCACCGGCACCCAGACGCTGCTTCGCGGCCTGGGTGTGGTGCACGCGGTGGCCAGTGGCGCCCGCGATCTGAAAGAGATTGCCCGGCTGATCGGCACCACGCGCAGCACCACCCATCGTCTGGCCAGTTGCCTGGTGGACGAGCGCTATTTGCGCGTAGTGCCGCAAATCGGCTATCTGCTGGGGCCGAAGCTGATCGAGCTGGGGTTTCAGGCGCGTGAAGAGTTGCCGCTGGTGAGTCTGGCCGGGCCGTATCTGGACGAGTTGTCGGCGCTGACTGGCGACACCGTGCACCTGGGCATTCGCGAAGGCGACGAGGTCTTGTACCTGCTGAAGAATCCGGGGCGCAACGGCCCGGAAATGCGTTCGCGTGTCGGCCACCGCATGCCGTTGGCGCGCACCGGGATCGGCAAGGCGTTGATGCTCGATGATGCGCCGCAGGATTGGCAGCGCCTGTACGACATCAGCCTGCCGGCGGGTGGGAAAAGTCAGTTCTGGCCGCAGCATCCCCAGCAATCGTGGGAACAGCTCGAGCAGCGTATGACCGAGTACGTGGCCGGCGGCTATGCCTTCGATCTGGAGGACAACGAACCGTCGATCCGCTGCGTGGCGGCGCCGATTCGCGATGCGAGCAAGCGCATTGTCGCGGCGATCAGCATCGCCAGCACCGTGCCGTACATGCCGCTGGAAAAAATGGCCGAGCTGATTCCCCTGATCAAAGGGGTCACAGCCCGGCTCTCGGCGGAGCTTGGCTTGAAGGTTTAAAGCTTCAAGGTCGCCATGTCGATCACGAAGCGGTACTTCACGTCACCGGCAATCATCCGCGCGTAAGCTTCGTTGATCTGACGGATGTCGAGCATTTCGATGTCGCAGGTGATGTTGTGCTCGGCGCAGAAATCCAGCACTTCCTGGGTTTCGGCAATACCGCCGATCAACGAGCCGGCCAGGACTCGACGGCCCAGCACCAGGTTGGCGGCGTGCACGGGCGGATCGATCGGTTCGATCAGGCCGACCAGAATGTGCACGCCATCAAAGCGCAGGGTTTGCAGGTACGGGTTGAGGTCGTGCTGCACCGGAATGGTGTCCAGCAGGAAGTCGAAACGGCCCGCAGCGGCAGCCATTTGCTCGGCATCGGTGGAGACGATCACATGATCGGCGCCCTGACGACGACCTTCTTCGGCCTTGCTCGCTGAACGGGTGAACAGCGTGACTTCCGCGCCCATCGCCTTGGCGAACTTGATGCCCATGTGGCCGAGGCCGCCCATGCCGAGAATCCCGACCTTGTCGCCGGCCTTGACCCCGTAGTGCTTGAGCGGTGAGTAGGTGGTGATGCCGGCGCAGAGGATCGGCGCGGCGCTGGCCAGATCCAGTTTTTCCGGAATGCGCACCACGAAGTGCTCGCTGACCACGATGCTGTCCGAATAACCGCCCATGGTGTTGCTGCCGTCGACCCGGTCCGGGGTGGCGTAGGTCATGGTCGGGCCTTCGAGGCAGTATTGCTCGAGGTTCTGCTGGCAGGCGGCGCAGGTGCGGCAAGAGTCGACCATGCAGCCGACACCGACCAGGTCGCCGACTTTATGTTGAGTGACGTTGGCACCGATGGCGGTGACTTTGCCGACGATTTCGTGGCCGGGCATCAACGGATACACGGCGATGCCCCATTCGTTGCGCGCCTGGTGGATGTCGGAGTGGCAGACGCCGCAGTACAGAATCTCGATCGCCACGTCGTCGGCGCGCGGGCTGCGGCGTTCGAATTTCATCGGGGCGAGGGGAGTGGTGGCCGATTGAGCGGCATAACCGATAGCGGTGTACATGAGAAACCTCGCAGAAGCAGTGACAGGTGAGGTGGCGCATTTTGGGCGCCGACTGCCGCTGCGGCCATGACGATTCCTCCGGGTCTCATGCCTAATCCTCCGGCATGCAGGTCTGGGCAAGCGCAGTGGCAAAAGGATCTGCGATGATGCTTGCATGCCTTTTTCCGTGACTTTTTTGAAGACCCCTCCGATGCAGTTGACCCGCCACCTTGATGCCAATGCCACGCTGGTTTCGCTGATCGAGCCGCTGGCGCTTTGCGACGGTTACAGCCAGACCGGGTTACCCGGTGTGCAGGTGTTGCGCGCCAGTTGCGACGTCGCGCGTGGCCCGCACATTTATGAGCCGAGCCTGATGATCATCGCCCAAGGCAGCAAACTGGCGTTCCTCGGCCCGCGCACCATGGAATATGGCGCCGGGCACTACCTGATTCAGGCGCTGCCGGTGCCGTTCGAGTGCGAAACCTTTGCCCTGCCGGATGCGCCGTTGCTGGGTGTCTCGGTGGCCATCGACCGGGTGTTGCTCGGCGAACTGGTGCTGGCCATGGGGCTGGCGCCGGGGGCGGCACATTCCGGCGCAGACACCGGAGTCGATGACCTCGGTGGTGCTCGACGATGACATGCGCGGCTGTGTCGAACGCTTGCTGCGTTGCCTGCACGATCCGCTGGAACGGCAGATTCTGGGGCCGGCGCGGGTCCGCGAATTGTTGTTCACTGCGTTGCGCGGGCCGCAGGCCGATGTGTTGCGCGCACTGGTCGAACAGCAGGGGCAGTTCGCCCGGGTCGCGGCGTCGATCAGCCATCTGCATGCGCATTACACCGAGCCGCTGAATGTCGAGACGTTGGCCAGTTGCGCGAACATGAGCGTTTCGTCCTTTCACGAGCACTTCAAGCGCAGCACGCTGTTGTCGCCGGTGCAGTATCTCAAGCGCCTGCGCCTGCTCAAGGCGCAGACCTTGCTGGTCGCTGAAGGCCTGGGCGTGGCGCAAGTGGCGCATCGGGTGGGGTATCAGAGCACGTCGCAGTTCAGTCGTGAGTACAAGCGCTACTTCGAGCGCAGTCCGGGCGAGGAGCGCGTGGCCTGAGAGTTTGCGTAACCCTGTGGGAGCTGGCTTGCCAGCGATGGCGGTGATCCACGCTGCCAAATGTCCA
>NZ_JABULD010000605.1:0-18779 GCF_014060985.1 Pseudomonas sp. MD195_PC81_125 | reverse complement strand
GAAAAACAAAATCAAAAGATCGCACCTTCGGCAGCTCCTACAGGGGTTGCGCTTTGTGGCTGGCCCTCACCATTCAGCGACGTTCGATTGGCACGAACTTGCGCTGTTCAACGCCGACGTACTCGGCGCTCGGACGGATGATGCGGTTGTTGGCACGCTGTTCGAACACGTGCGCGGCCCAGCCGGTCAGGCGCGAGCAGACGAAAATCGGCGTGAACAGCTTGGTCGGAATGCCCATGAAGTGGTACGCCGAGGCATGGTAGAAGTCGGCATTGGGGAACAGTTTCTTCTGCTCCCACATGGTCTTGTCGATGGCTTCGGAAACCGCGAACAACACCTTGTCACCGACTTCGTCAGCGAGTTTTTTCGACCAGCCCTTGATCACCTCGTTACGCGGATCGCTGTCCTTATAGATCGCGTGGCCGAAGCCCATGATCTTGTCCTTGCGCTCCAGCATGCCGAGGGTGCCCTTGATCGCCTCTTCCGGCGACGAGAAGCGCTCGATCATTTCCATCGCCGCTTCGTTGGCGCCGCCGTGCAGCGGGCCGCGCAACGAACCGATGGCCGCGGTGACGCAGGAATACAGGTCGGACAGGGTCGATGCGCAAACACGAGCGGTAAACGTCGAAGCGTTGAATTCGTGTTCGGCGTAAAGGATCAGCGACACGTTCATCACTTTGACGTGCAGCTCGCTCGGTTTCTTGTCGTGCAACAGGTGCAGGAAGTGGCCGCCAATCGATGGCTGATCACTGACGCAGTTGATGCGTTTGCCGTCGTGACTGAAGCGATACCAGTAGCACATGATCGCCGGGAAAGCGGCGAGCAGACGGTCGGTCTTATCGCGCTGCTCGGAGAAATCTTTCTCCGGTTCGAGGTTGCCGAGGAACGAACAACCGGTGCGCATGACGTCCATCGGGTGAGCGTCGGCAGGGATGCGTTCGAGCACTTCTTTCAGTGCTGGCGGCAGATCGCGCAGCTTGCTCAGCTTTTGCTGGTAGGCGTCGAGTTGCGCCTGGGTCGGCAGTTCGCCGTACAGCAGCAGGTACGCCACTTCTTCGAACTGCGCGTCGGCTGCCAGTTCACGCACGTCGTAGCCGCGATAAGTCAGCCCGGCACCGGCCTGGCCCACGGTGGACAGTGCGGTTTGCCCGGCAACCTGGCCCCGGAGCCCGGCGCCACTGAGTACTTTTGCTTCGGCCATTGCTGTCTCCAATCTTGAATTTGTTAGGGAATCTGCAATTACGGTGTTGTTGGCAAAAGATCGCAGCCTTCGGCAGCTCCTGCATCGACCGCGTTCCTGTAGGAGCTGTCGAGTGAAACGAGGCTGCGATCTTTTGATCTTCGCCTTTATTTTTTAGCGGCAAACAACGCATCGAGCTTCTGCTCGAAGGTGTGGTAGTCGATGCGATCGTAAAGCTCCATGCGTGTCTGCATGGTGTCGATGACATTCTGCTGGGTGCCGTCGCGGCGGATCGCGGTGTAGACGTTTTCCGCGGCCTTGTTCATCGCGCGGAACGCCGACAGCGGGTACAGCACCAGCGACACATCGGCGCCAGCCAGTTGCTCGGTGGTGTACAGCGGTGTCGAGCCGAACTCGGTGATGTTGGCGAGGATCGGTGCCTTCACGCGGTTGGCGAACAGCTTGTACATCTCAAGTTCGGTGATGGCTTCCGGGAAGATCATGTCGGCGCCGGCCTCGATGCACGCGGCGGCGCGATCCAGTGCCGACTCCAGACCTTCAACCGCCAGCGCGTCAGTGCGGGCCATGATCACAAAGCTGTCATCGGTACGGGCATCGACCGCTGCCTTGATGCGGTCGACCATTTCCTGCTGGGTGACGATTTCCTTGTTCGGACGGTGGCCGCAGCGCTTGGCGCCGACCTGGTCTTCGATGTGAATCGCCGCCGCGCCGAACTTGATCATCGACTTCACGGTGCGCGCCACGTTGAACGCCGAGGCGCCGAAACCGGTGTCGACGTCCACCAGCAGTGGCAGGTCGCAGACGTCGGTGATGCGCCGCACGTCGGTCAGCACGTCATCCAGGCCGGTGATGCCCAGGTCCGGCACGCCAAGCGAGCCTGCGGCCACCCCGCCACCGGACAGGTAGATCGCCTTGAAACCGGCACGCTTGGCCAGCAGCGCGTGGTTGGCGTTGATCGCGCCGACCACCTGCAATGGATGCTCGCTGGCGACCGCATCGCGGAAACGCTGGCCTGGAGTGTTCTGCTTGGAACTCATGACTCACCTCGTTCAGTGGCTGTCTTATTGTCGGCGCCGTCCTGGTAATGACGGGCGATGTTGCGTTTCGAGGCGCCGATGTGGCGGCGCATCAACAATTCCGCGAGCTCGCCGTCACGGTCGGCGATGGCATCGAGAATCCGGTGGTGTTCGGCAAACGCCTGACGTGGCCGATTGGGCGTGGTGGAAAACTGGATGCGGTACATGCGCACCAGTTGATACAACTCGCCGCAGAGCATCTGGGTCAGGGTGCGATTGCCGCTGCCCTGAATGATTCGATAGTGAAAGTCGAAATCGCCTTCCTGCTGGTAATAGCCGACGCCGGCCTGAAACGCCGCGTCGCGCTCGTGGGTTTCCAGCACCCGGCGCAGTTCGTCGATGTCTTCGACGCTCATGCGCTCGGCCGCCAGACGGCAGGCCATGCCTTCAAGGGATTCGCGGATTTCGTAGAGTTCGAGCAATTCGGCATGGCTGAGCGACACCACTCGTGCGCCGACATGCGGTACGCGCACCAGCAGGCGTTGACCTTCGAGCCGATGAATGGCCTCGCGCAGCGGCCCGCGGCTGATGCCGTAGGTGCGCGCCAGCTCCGGCTCGGAGATCTTGCTGCCGGGGGCGATCTCACCTTTGACGATGGCCGCCTGGATGCGCCGGAAGACGTTTTCCGAGAGCGTCTCGGAATCGTCGCCGCTGATGACCGGGGGATCGAGTTGATCCAGCATGATTGTCGACACCTTCAAATCCAATGCGGCAAAAACTAGCCAATTAGCCCGCACCAGTCAAAGTATAAATCCACATTGTCGACAATCGTCTAATAACCCTCTCCAACAACCCCAAGGGTTATAGACCGGCGCGAGCGCTGGCGCCATAAAACCACCGTGCTAGAATGCCGCCCGCATTTGCTGGCCATTTGTACGGCTTGTCATAAAAAGCTGATAGGCACACGCAGGCGCTTGCGCAAGTTTTGCCAGGAACCTGAACCGAAAACGGAACGCTGCGCACCAGGATTTATGAGACTCAAGCCCTTCCCCACATTTTTTGCGCTGTTTTGCCTGCCCGGCCTCGCCGCGGCGGGGGAAAAAACCGTGTACGGCCTCAACGAATATGCATCGCTTGACGGCATCAATCTGCAAGTCGCGGCCAAACTCGACACCGGCGCCAAAACCGCCTCACTGAGTGCCCGCGACATCAAACGCTTCAAACGCAATGGCGAGTCGTGGGTGCGTTTCTACCTGGCGATCGACGCTGCGCATTCGCACCCGATCGAACGGCCGCTGGCCCGGGTCAGCAAGATCAAGCGCCGCGCCGGCGACTACGACCCGGAAGAAGGCAAGAAGTACACCGCGCGTCCGGTGATCGAGCTGGACATCTGCATGGGCACGGCGTTGCGCAGCATCGAAGTGAACCTGACCGACCGTAGTGCGTTCCAATACCCGCTTTTGATCGGCTCCGAAGCGCTGAAACGCTTCGACGCGCTGGTCGACCCCAGTCTTAAATACGCTGCCGGCAAACCCGCCTGCACCATCGCCGCTCATACCGCCGAGTAATTTCCATGCGTTCTCTAACCTTCCACCTGAAAATCCTGATCACCATTCTGGTGCTCCTGGGCGTTTCGGTTACGGCCTATCAGATTTTCGTGCTCGGCATCCCGGTGACCGAAGACGCTACCGACGACCTGTGGAACATCGACGCCAAAGTCGAGTTCGTCGCCAGCACCAAGGATCCGGTGAAAGTCCAGATGTTCGTGCCGCCGCTGAGCCGCGATTACGTCAGCCTCAACGAAAGCTTTATCTCCAATAATTACGGCGTGGCGGTCAACCGCGTCGACGGCAACCGCAAGGTCACCTGGTCCGCGCGCCGGGCCAAGGGCAACCAGACCCTTTATTACCGTCTGGTGCTGACCAAACGCTATACCGCAGAAAAATCCAAGATCAAAGGCCCGACCTTCCGCGACAGCATCGCCATCGAAGGCCCGGAAAAAATCGCCGCCGAAGCCCTGCTCGCACCGATCCGCCAGCACTCGGCCGACGTCGAGACCTTCATCGGCGAAGCGATCAAACGCGTCAACAACGTCAACGACGACAACGTCAAACTGCTGCTGGCCGGCGACCCGTCAACGCCGCACAAGGCGAAGATCGTCGAACTGCTGTTGTCGATCGCCCACGTACCGGTAGAAAAAGTCCACACCATCCGCCTCGTTGCCGATCAACCGCAAACCCCGGAGCTGTGGCTGCGCAGCTTCAATGGCAACGACTGGCTGTACTTCAACCCGGAAACCGGTGAGCAAGGCCTGCCGACCGACCGTCTGCTGTGGTGGACCGGTGATGAAAACCTGATCACCGTCGACGGCGCGAAGAAAGCCAACGTGACCTTCAGCCTGAACAACAGCGAGATGAACGCGATTCGTCTGGCCAAGCTGACCGACGAAAATACCGATGCCAACTTCCTCGAATACTCGTTGTACGGCCTGCCGCTGCAGACCCAGCAGACGTTCATGATCATGGTGATGATCCCGATCGGCGTGCTGGTGATCCTGATCCTGCGCAACCTGATCGGCCTGCAGACCCTCGGCACCTTTACCCCGGTGCTGATCGCCCTGGCCTTCCGCGAAACGCAACTGGGCTTCGGCATCCTGCTGTTTACCGTGATCACCGCGCTGGGCCTGTCCTTACGGTCGTACCTGGAACACCTGAAGCTGCAGATGCTGCCGCGCCTGTCGGTGGTGTTGACCTTCGTGGTAGTCCTGATTGCCGCTATCAGCCTGTTCAGCCACAAGCTGGGGCTGGAGCGTGGCTTGTCGGTGGCGCTGTTCCCGATGGTGATTCTGACCATGACCATCGAACGCCTGTCGATCACCTGGGAAGAACGCGGCGCCAGCCATGCCATGAAAGTGGCGATCGGCACCCTGTTCGCCGCCTCGCTGGCCCACCTGATCATGACCGTGCCGGAGCTGGTGTACTTCGTGTTTACCTTCCCGGCGATCCTGCTGATTCTGGTCGGTTTCATGCTGGCGATGGGTCGCTATCGCGGTTACCGCCTGACCGAACTGGTGCGCTTCAAGGCTTTCCTGAAGAAGGCTGACGCCTGATGTTCGGTTTCTGGAAGACCTGGAAGGCTCTGGAGGCGCGGGGCATCATGGGCATCAATCGGCGTAACGCCGACTACGTGCTCAAGTACAACAAGCGCAGCCTGTACCCGATCGTCGATGACAAGATCATCACCAAAGAACGCGCGATCGAGGCCGGCATTCATGTGCCGGAGCTGTATGGCGTGATCTCCACGGAGAAGGAAATCGACAAGCTCGACGCGATCATCGGCGGGCGCAACGATTTCGTGATCAAGCCGGCTCAAGGTGCGGGCGGTGACGGCATCATCGTCATCGCCGACCGCTTTGAGGGCCGCTACCGAACGGTGTCGGGCAAGATCCTTGCCCACGAAGAACTCGAGCACCACATCTCGAGCATTCTCACCGGCCTGTATTCGCTGGGCGGCCACCGCGACCGCGCGCTGATCGAGTACCGGGTGACCCCGGATCAGATCTTCAAGAGCATCAGCTACGAAGGCGTGCCGGACATTCGCATCATCGTGCTGATGGGCTATCCGGTGATGGCCATGCTGCGCCTGCCAACCCGTCAGTCTGGCGGCAAGGCCAACCTGCACCAGGGCGCCATCGGCGTCGGTGTCGACCTCGCCACCGGCCTGACCCTGCGCGGCACCTGGCTGAACAACATCATCAACAAACACCCCGACACCACCAACGCGGTGGACGGCGTGCAACTGCCCTACTGGGACGGTTTCATGAAACTCGCCGCCGGCTGTTATGAACTGTGCGGCCTGGGCTACATCGGTGTGGACATGGTGCTGGACCAGGAAAAAGGCCCGCTGATTCTCGAACTGAATGCGCGGCCGGGGCTGAATATCCAGATAGCCAACGACTGCGGGCTGACTCAGCGTACGCATGCAGTCGAAGCGCATCTGGAGGCGCTGAAGGCGCGTGGCGTGACCGAGTCGGTCGAGGAACGGGTGGCGTTTACTCAGGAGATGTTTGGGCATATTCCGGCGGTCGAGGGCTGATCCCCGTGGCGAGGGAGCTCGCTCCCGCTCGGCTGCGCAGCAGTCGTAAGATTTTTGGGGAGCGCTTCGCACTCCAACGGGAGCAAGCTCCCTCGCCACAGGTTGCTCGGCGGCCGCTGCGGATCTGCCAATCCCCGACATCCCCTCTAGGAGCAATTCCCGCAGAGGACTACAATCCCCACCCCGCCTCGATGGCCGATCTGCCCCGCCCATGTTGACCTGTTCCGTACACCCGCTGCCCTACCGTGCCAACCCCGCCGACTACTTCGCGGCCATCCGCCATGCACCCGGCGCCGTGCTGCTCGACAGCGGCCGGCCAAGTGCCGACCGTGGCCGTTATGACCTGCTCAGCGCCTGGCCGCTGGCACAACTGGCGGTGTTGCCCGATGAAAGCGGCGACGTATTCCTGCAACGCCTGCGGGATAATCTGACTCGCCTGGGCGAAGCGCAACTGCCTGCGAGCCATGAACTGCCCTTCGCCGGCGGCCTGATCGGCTATCTGAGCTACGACTTCGGCCGACATCTCGAGAATCTGCCGAGCCTGGCCCGGGACGATCTGCAACTGCCCGACGCGCGGTTCGGCCTGTACGACTGGGCGCTGATCAGCGATCACCAGACCGCCACCAGTCAATTGGTGTTTCACCCCTCACTGACCGACAGCGAGCGGCTACGGCTGATTGCGCTGTTCAGCCAACCGACCTCAGCGCCGCTCACGCCGTTCAAGCTGCACACGCCGATGACTGCCGATCTTTCGCCGGACGATTATCGCCGGGCGCTGGAACGCATTCATCAATACATCCAGGCCGGCGACTGCTATCAGGTCAACTTCGCCCAGCGTTTCCGCGCAACCTGCCAAGGCGATCCATGGCTGGCCTACTGCGCGTTGCGCGAGGCTTGCCCGACACCGTTTTCCGGTTTCCAGAGCCTGCCCGACGGCGACGCGGTGTTGAGCCTGTCGCCAGAGCGCTTCGTCAAAGTCAACCAGCGCCAAGTGGAAACCCGCCCGATCAAAGGCACTCGCCCGCGCGGTCTGACGCCTGCCGAAGACGCGGCCAACGCCGCCGAACTGCTGGCCAGCCCCAAGGATCGCGCGGAAAACCTGATGATTGTCGACCTGCTGCGCAACGACCTCGGCCGCACCTGCCGCATCGGCTCGGTGCGGGTACCGGAGCTGTTCAGCCTGGAAAGCTATCCGAACGTGCATCACTTGGTCAGCAGCGTGACCGGGGAACTGGCGGATGACCGCGACGCACTCGACCTGATCGCCGGCAGCTTCCCCGGCGGCTCGATCACCGGCGCCCCGAAGATCCGCGCGATGCAGATCATCGACGAACTGGAGCCGACGCGACGCGGGTTGTATTGCGGCTCGCTGCTGTACCTGGACGTACGCGGCGAGATGGACAGCTCCATCGCGATTCGCAGTCTGTTGGTCAAGGATGGGCAGGTGTGTTGCTGGGGGGGTGGCGGGATCGTGGCTGATTCGGATTGGCAGGCGGAGTATCAGGAGTCGATTACCAAGGTCCGAATCCTCCTCGACACCCTGCAAAACCTCTGAATGACGCAACCCCTGTAGGAGCTGCCGAAGGCTGCGATCTTTTGATCCTGTTTTTAAACAATCAAGATCAAGATCAAAAGATCGCACCTTCGGCAGCTCCTACAGAGGGATTGAGGGTTACAAGGACAGGTCGCGGTTCGAAGCCTTGAGGAATTCCTGCTTCAGCTCGGCAAACGTATGCACCGCCGGGAACTGCGGGAACTCGCGAATCACGTTGTCCGGCGCATGGAACAGAATTCCCGCGTCCGCCTCGCCGAGCATGCTCGTGTCGTTATACGAATCACCCGCCGCAATCACTCGGTAGTACAGGCTCTTGAATGCCAGCACCGACTGACGCTTGGGGTCTTTCTGACGCAGTTGATAGCTGGTCACCCGCCCACTGTCGTCAGTGATCAGGCGGTGGCAGAGCAAGTTCGGGAAGCCCAGTTGGCGCATCAGCGGCTGGGAGAATTCGTAGAAGGTGTCCGAGAGAATCACCACCTGGAAGCGCTCGCGCAGCCAGTCAACGAACTCCACCGCGCCGTCCAGCGGCTTGAGGGTGGCGATCACTTCCTGAATGTCCGAGAGCTTCAGGCCGTGCTCGTCGAGGATGCGCAGACGCTGCTTCATCAGCACGTCGTAATCGGGAATGTCCCGGGTCGTGGCCTTGAGGGATTCGATTCCGGTTTTTTCGGCGAAGGCGATCCAGATTTCCGGTACCAGTACCCCTTCAAGATCCAGGCAAGCAATTTCCACAAGACACTCCCGTTTGTGGTGATTATCGAGTCGAGCGAGCCCGAACTCTAGCGACTCCCCCGCGACCGCGCAACGCAGCGGGCACACCCTATTCCGCCGCTTTTTGTTACCATCGGCGCCATATAGAGCGCCCAGCGCCACCGACCTGTAGGAAGCCGCCCTGATGAGCCCAACGTTCGATGTCGTGGAACTCGCCACGACCTATGCCAACAAATCCGCCCAGGACATCCTGAAACTCGCGTTCGCCGAGTTCGGTGATGAACTGTGGATCTCTTTCAGTGGCGCCGAGGATGTGGTGCTGGTGGACATGGCCTGGAAGCTGAACAAGAACGTCAAGGTGTTCAGCCTCGACACCGGCCGCCTGCATCCGGAAACCTATCGCTTCATCGATCAGGTGCGCGAGCACTACAAGATCGATATCGAACTGGTGTCGCCGGACTACACGAAACTCGAACCGTTCGTGAAGGAAAAAGGCCTGTTCAGCTTCTACAGGGACGGTCATGGCGAATGCTGCGGCATCCGCAAGATCGAGCCGCTGCGCCGCAAACTGTCTGGCGTCCAAGCCTGGGCCACCGGCCAGCGCCGCGACCAGAGCCCGGGTACCCGCAGCGCCGTGGCGGTGCTGGAAATCGACACCGCGTTCTCAACCCCGGAACGCACCCTGTACAAATTCAACCCGCTGGCGCAAATGACCAGCGAAGAGATCTGGGGCTACATCCGCATGCTCGAGCTGCCCTACAACAGCCTGCATGAGCGCGGCTTCATCAGCATCGGCTGCGAACCCTGCACCCGCCCGGTCCTGCCAAACCAGCACGAACGCGAAGGCCGCTGGTGGTGGGAAGAAGCCACGCAGAAAGAGTGCGGGCTGCATGCGGGGAATATCATCAGCAAGGCGTAAATCTCTGCCTCAATGATGCCCCCCTGTGGGAGCGAGCTTGCTCGCGAAAGCGTTCTGACAGTCACCGGATTTGTTGACTGGAAAGACGCCTTCGCGAGCAAGCTCGCTCCCACATTTGCTTTGTGGTGCCATGAAAAAATGTGTACACACGAATGTCACCATCGGTGCCATTTATGTGTGCACTTTTTGTTTTAGCGCCCTGAAAAGTTACATCCCTTGGCAAAACGCCTCTGTCTTGCCACCTGCGCAAAATCCCCCGCAAAAAATAAATACCTGTTCAATCGGTCAATTTATAACCAAATATTTTCAACCACTTAGCGTTCATTGATAACTTTTCGAAATGAGCGCAGCGCTCCATAGATCGCTAACTGGCACAGATCTGGCTTTGGTGCATACATGTTTTGTATACAAAACTGCAAAACATCTATCCACACTTTCGATCCGCAAGCCTGAAGCGCCCTATCCCGTACAGGCTGCAGATGCCCCGTAACCAGTGATGTTTGCTGGCCGCGACGAAGATTTGTCGAGCCCTGAGCTCATGCACAGTCATCGCGGCCCCGCCCATCAGGAGCCTGCCGGAATGCGTACAAGTCTCTCCAACAACATCGCGTTGAATCTGCCCGCCTCTGCCCTCGACCAACCATCGCCCGACGCGGCTCTGGCCGCCCCGCTACAACTGAGCCCACGCCTGCACAACAGTGACCTCGCACCGACCCGGGCCGAAGGTCGGCGCTGGGGCAAATACAGCATCTTCGCGCTGTGGACCAACGATGTGCACAACATCGCCAACTACTCGTTCGCCATCGGCCTGTATGCGTTGGGCCTGGGCGGCTGGCAGATTCTGCTGTCGCTGGGGATCGGCGCGGCGCTGGTGTACTTCTTCATGAACCTGTCCGGCTACATGGGGCAGAAAACCGGGGTGCCGTTTCCGGTGATCAGCCGGATCAGCTTCGGCATTCACGGCGCGCAGATTCCGGCGTTGATTCGCGCGGTGATCGCCATCGCCTGGTTCGGCATTCAGACGTATCTGGCGTCGGTGGTATTTCGCGTGTTGCTGACAGCGATTCACCCCGGGTTCGCCGATTACGACCACAACTCGATTCTCGGCCTGTCAACGCTGGGCTGGGTGTGCTTCGTGGTGATCTGGTTCGTGCAACTGGCGATCCTCGCCTATGGCATGGAAATGGTCCGCCGTTACGAAGCCTTTGCCGGGCCGGTGATTCTGCTGACCGTCGCCGCGCTCGCCGCGTGGATGTACACCCAGGCCAATGCGACCATCGCCTGGTCGATCCGCGACCCGCTGACCGGTGGCGAGATGTGGCGCAACATCTTTGCCGGCGGCGCGCTGTGGCTGGCGATCTACGGCACGCTGATCCTGAATTTCTGCGACTTCGCCCGCTCCTCGCCATGCCGCAAGACCATCAAGGTCGGCAATTTCTGGGGCCTGCCGGTAAATATTCTGGTGTTCGCTGCCATCACCGTCCTGCTCTGCGGCGCGCAATTTCAGATCAACGGGCGGGTCATCGAAAGCCCGACCGAAATCATCGCTTCGATTCCCAACACATTCTTTCTGGTGCTCGGTTGCCTGGCGTTCCTGATCGTCACCGTGGCGGTGAACATCATGGCCAACTTCGTCGCCCCGGCCTTCGTGCTCAGCAACCTGGCGCCGAAATACCTGACCTTCCGCCGCGCCGGGCTCATCAGCGCGACCATCGCCGTGCTGATCCTGCCGTGGAACCTCTACAACAGCCCACTGGTAATCGTGTATTTCCTCTCAGGCCTCGGCGCCCTGCTCGGCCCGTTGTACGGCGTGATCATGGTCGACTACTGGCTGATCCGCAAAGGCCGGATCCACGTCCCGCAGTTGTACAGCGAAGATCCCGACGGTGCCTATTACTACAGCCGCGGGGTGAATTTCCGCGCGGTGGCGGCGTTCATTCCGGCAGCGCTGATTGCCATCGTCCTGGCGCTGGTCCCGGGTTTCCACAGCATTTCGCCGTTCTCCTGGCTAGTGGGTGCCGGCATCGCCGCCCTGCTCTACCTGATCATCGCCAAGCGTCAGCCGCACTACGCCGACGTCAGCGGCGAATCCATCGCCGTCGATAACGTCAGCCATTAATTTCCTCGCGGCCCGGACTTCGGGCCGCTGAACTGCCCGCAATAAGGACTTCTCATGCGTATTCTTGTGGTCAACGTCAACACCACCGAATCCATCACCCAGGCCATCGCCCGCTCGGCGCAAGCGGTCGCTGCCCCCGGTACGGAAATCGTCGGTCTGACGCCGTTCTTCGGCGCCGACTCGGTGGAAGGCAATTTCGAAAGTTATCTGGCGGCCATCGCCGTGATGGATCGGGTGATGTCCTACGACCAACCGTTCGACGCGGTGATTCAGGCGGGTTACGGCGAACACGGTCGCGAAGGTTTGCAGGAACTGCTGAACGTGCCTGTGGTGGACATCACCGACGCCGCCGCCAGCACTGCGATGTTTCTCGGCCACGCCTATTCAGTGGTCACGACGCTGGATCGCACCGTGCCGCTGATCGAGGATCGGCTGAAACTGTCCGGCTTGTGGGATCGCTGTGCATCGGTGCGGGCCAGCGGTCTGGCGGTGCTGGAACTGGAGCACGAGCCACAACGGGCGCTGGAAGCCATCGTGCAACAGGCGGAACTGGCAGTCACCCAGGACAAGGCCGAAGTGATTTGCCTGGGTTGCGGCGGCATGGCCGGGCTGGACGAACAGATTCGTCGCCGCACCGGGGTGCCGGTGGTGGACGGCGTGACGGCGGCGGTGACCATTGCTGAATCGCTGGTGCGGCTGGGGTTGTCGACGTCCAAAGTGCGGACGTATGCGACGCCGCGGCCGAAACAGATCATTGGCTGGGCGGAGCGGTTTGCCCGTTAGACCGCGTTATCGTTTATCGCGAGCAGGCTCGCTCCCACATTGGATCTGTGGCGTTCAAAAATCCCCTGTGGGAGCGAGCCTGCTCGCGAAAAGGTCAACTCGGTCCCAACCCGTCCTCAAACAGCACTGAACCGCCGAGCCAACCCCCGCTCTGCAAACTGCTCAATCACAAAATCGACAAACGCCCGAGTCTTGCCTGGCAACAATTTATGCTCGGCGTAGTAGATCGAAATGTTGCCGTCATCGATGTACCAGTCCGGCAGTACGCGCTGCAATGTGCCAGCCTCCAGATACCCCACGGCAAACGGCATGCTGACCAGCGCGATCCCCAGCCCCTGCGCTGCCGTGGCGCAGGCGGCTTCGGAGTCGCTCATGGTCATTCGCGTCTTCAGGGTCAAGGGCTGACAGAGCTGACTGCCGCTGCTGATCAACTGCCAGGAGCGCACCCGACCGGTTTGCGGCGAACGAATCAGGATGCCATCGTGACGTTGCAGGTCGTCCGGTTCGGCAATCGCCTCGTGTTTTTGCAGGTAGTCAGCAGACGCCACCAACACACGATGCGCGGGTGCCAACTTGCGTGCGACCACGCCTTGGGGCAATTCAAATCCGCCACCAATCGCCGCATCGAATCCCTGCCCAATCAAGTCGACCTGACGGTTATCAAAATGCCAGTCCGGGTTGATCGCCGGAAACCGACGTAAAAACTCTTGCAGCAACGGCACGATGTACAAACGCCCGAATACCGTGCCCATGCTGACTTTTAACGTCCCCGCCGGCAGTCCTTCCACACTCGACAGATTGGCCACCGCATTCTGAATCGTCGTCAGACTGCCACTGACCTGACTCAAAAACAGCTTGCCGGCCTCGGTCAGGGTCAGGCTGCGTGTACTACGCTGGAACAGCCGTACACCGAGCCGCACCTCGAGCTTCGCCACACTCTTGCCGACGGCGGCCGGGGTCAGGCTCAAGCGCCGGGCGGCCTCGGCAAAGCTGCCGACTTCGGCGCTGCGCACGAAGCATTCGATACTGCTGAAAGTTTCCATGATCGCCACTATAAACTTCTGGTTTACACAGACTATAGCAATCATGGTCTACACGGTTGTCGATGCGAGGCCGATACTCGGCTCCAACAACAAGGCACCCCGCCTTGAATTTTCTGGAGATCGAACATGACCACTCAACACCTCAGCGGCAAAGTCGCTCTGATTCAAGGCGGTTCCCGTGGTATCGGCGCCGCCATCGTCAAACGTCTGGCCGCCGAAGGCGCCGCGGTCGCCTTCACCTACGTCAGCTCCACCGCCAAGGCCGAAGAATTGCAAAACAGCATCACCGCCAACGGCGGCAAAGCGTTGGCGATCAAGGCCGACAGCGCCGACGAAGGCGCTATCCGCAACGCCGTCAGCGCCACCGTCGACGCCTTTGGCCGCCTGGATATTCTGGTGAACAACGCCGGCGTCCTGGCCATCGCGCCGCTGGAAGACTTCAAACTGGAAGACTTCGACCAGACGCTGGCGATCAACGTACGCAGCGTGTTCATCGCGTCTCAGGAAGCCGCCAAGCACATGGGCGAAGGCTCGCGCATCGTCAACATCGGCAGTACCAACGCCGACCGCATGCCCTTCGGCGGTGGCGGTGTGTACGCGATGAGCAAATCAGCACTGGTCGGTCTGACCAAAGGCCTGGCCCGCGACCTCGGCCCGCGCGGCATCACCATCAACAACGTGCAACCCGGCCCGGTCGACACCGACATGAACCCCGCGCACGGTGATTTCGCTGAAAGCCTGATCCCGCTGATGGCGGTGGGCCGTTACGGCACTGCCGATGAAATCGCCGGTTTCGTCGCCTATCTGGTGGGCCCGGAAGCCGGTTACATCACCGGTGCCAGCCTGACCATCGACGGTGGTTTCGGCGCCTGATTGCGCTGAATCCCGGGTACAAAAAAACGCCGCACCTCTTTACAGAGAGCGGCGTTTTTTTATGGGCGCGTTACTGGGGGCTCAAGCCCACTCCAGCGCTGGCAAACCGCAGGCACTCGGGGTGAATGCCTTGAGCGTGCGCAGAATCCCGTCGGCGTGAGCGTATTTTTCATCAGCCATGGCCGCGTCGGGAATCGCGATGGCCGTCATCCCCGCCGCTTTCGCCGCGGTAACGCCAAACGGCGAATCCTCGAACACCAGGCAATCCTCAGGCGCGACACCCAGACGCCGGGCCGCAGTGAGGAAGATGTCCGGCGCTGGCTTGGCTGCGCCGACTTCCGGGTCGTCCGCCGTGACAATGAAGTCGAACAGCGCAAACCAGTCGCGGTGCAAGGTGGTTTTCTGGCCGAACGACTGTCGCGACGAACTGGTGCCCACGGCGATCGGGATGTTGTGTGCCTTGAGGTGGCGAATCAGCTCCTCCGCGCCCGGCATCGCCTGAGCATTGGGAAAGCGTTCACGCATCAGCGGCTCGCGGATCACCAGAAACTCTTCAGCGCTGATCGGCAGATCAAGCGCCTGCACCACGTAGTTCGCCAGATCATTGGCGCCGCGACCGATGATGTTCTGTTTAACGCTCCAGTCGAAGATCCGCCCGTAACGCTCGGCAATAAGCGAGGTGACCTCGGTGTAGATGCCCTCGGTGTCCAGCAGCAAACCGTCCATGTCGAAAATCACGGCCTTGATCGGGCCAAACGTCTTCATCGGTGCATTCATCATCGGATCCGTTATCAAAAACATCCCGGGCGGCGCGGCCGGCGCCGCTGCTTGGATCTGATTAATGGGTTCAGCAGCATAGCGAGGCCAGCAGACATTGAGCAACGGGCAATGTTTACCGGCCGTGGAATGACTCGCTGATGTTTAGCGAAATGCCCTACAGATAACGCCTGATTTCCCGACTTTTTTACCTAGGTGCTGGCGAGACCTTCAGAATCACACCAGAGGCGCTACTCCTCCTCATCCTCCAACGGCAACTCATCCCGCCCTAAAGGATCCGTAGGAGAAGGCAGCGGATACTCCGGCGTTTGATCGACATCGTCATCTTTCTGCTCACCACCCATCTCCCACCTCCCAAGGGCCTGACAGAACCCCAGGCCCTAAAGACTCGCATCACCACCGATCAGGATCAAAAGAACAAGCAATTACTGCTCATCCTCATCCTCTTCATACTCCATGTCTGCTTCATCCGCATCATTCAACGGCACGGTCGCATCATCCATCAGCGACCCTGGATCCTCGTTGCCCGGATCATTGATAAACGGCAAACCGCTCGGGCCTTTTTCTTCCTTGCCTTCGGTTTCGGGCGTCATGGCAAACCTCTACGTCTGGTGGGTTGTATAACGTTCGAAAAGCCCTACAGCCAATCGTTCCAGTGTCCGACCGCCAGACACGAAAAACCCGGCACCAGGCCGGGTTTGCTTTCGAATATTCAATCAATGATGGCGGTTTTTATGTTTGTACTTGTTGTGCTTGTGACCACCGCCGGAATGCCCGCTTCCGCCATCGTCACCCAGATTGTTGCCCACCGCACCACCCGCTGCGCCGCCCAAACCGGCACCGATGGCGGAGCCGGTGGAGCCGCCCAGGCTATTGCCAACCACCGAGCCGCCGGCAGCACCCAAGCCACCGCCAATGGCGGCTTCGGTGCGATTGTGTTTATTCGCTCCGACCGCGCTGCCTGCTGCGCCACCGACGCCTGCGCCAACTGCGGCACCAGTGCTGCCGCCGAGCTGGCCACCGACCACGTTACCGAGCACACCGCCCAGTCCGCCACCGACGGCGGCGCTACCATCGCCGGCGGCCATCGCACCTTGGGCGACCAGTAATCCGAAAAACAGTGCAGATAATGACAAACGCATTTGAACCTCACAGTTCCCGAATCGGGACGGAATGCCCACAGGGCCTATGTCAGATTGGAGACATTTTTCGGAAAAACGTTCAGCCATGAAAAAGCCCGGTCGAGCCGGGCTTTTTCTGACAACATTCGCAATCAGTGACGCTTGTGACCTTTGGACAGGTTGGCGCCGACGGCACCACCGGCAGCGCCCCCCCAGGCCGGCGCCAATGGTCGCGCCATTTCGGCCGCCCAGGCTGTTGCCGATCACCGAACCACCGGCCGCGCCAACACCACCGCCGATAGCCGCCTTGGTGCGGCTGCCTTTGCCGGCGGCCATCGCACTGCCGGCCGCGCCTGCAACACCGGCACCAATCGCCGCGCCGGTGCTGCCGCCCATTTTCTGGCCGACCACATTACCCAGCGCGCCACCCAGACCGCCGCCGAGTGCCGCAGTGCCTTCACCAGCCACCGCACCTTGAGCAACCAGAAGCCCCAGAACCAGAGCGGGCAATGTTAGACGCATGACAAAAAACCTCAAAAATAGGGAGACCAAAAAGGGGCCGAGATTGAAAGCTGCCAACGCGCTGAAGTCCAGAAAAATCAGCTGCCGCCGAGCACTAGGCGCCGATTGGACAGCGTTTTTGCAAAAGGTTTTATTGCAGGCAAAAAAAAGCCCGCTGGGGAGACGGGCTGGAGACTTGCTTTCTAACGGATGGCTTCACCCTACGTCCGTGGACGTGAAAAGTTTGTGAAAAAAAACCGAATCTGCCCTAACGCTTGTAGGAGATTTCCTTTCATAAACATCAGGCATAAAAAACCCCGTTCATAGACGGGGTTGTTTGGTCTCACCTTACTTTCTTGACCGGGCCGAAACCTTCGGAAGGAATTTGGCTTTCGGCCCCTTGGGCGTGGTGGACTTGATCTTGCCGGTCTGCACCGGGTCCTCGCCAAAGCCCGATTGGTACTCCGTCTGGCCGCAACGGACACAGTTATTGAATGAAAACTCGGCTCCATCGTCTTCGATATACGGATCAGTCATAGCCTCTCCCCTTTGCAATAGATCGACACCGGCAAAGCCCTTTTGCCCGAAAAAATATCGACCTCCAAGGCTTTTGAGACTAGCCGGTCATTACTTGACTTGCGGTTCAGTTCGACCGATGCCCGACGAATGGCCTACACCTCTTCAACATCCCAGTGCCCGAAGGCGCCCTGAAGCTTAAGGGATCCAAGCCATGGCGCTGACCTGCACAACCTCAACGCAACTTGACCGCTGTGCCGGTCGCGAACACCACAACCATGCCGCCCTTGCCCGCCGGCATACTGATCTCGAAATCCAGCCCGACCACCGCATCCGCCTGCAACGCTCGAGCCCGCTCCTTGATCTCGTCCGTCCGCCTGAACCCGCGCCTCTTTCAACGCCCGCTCCAGCGTCTGCGAGCGCCCACCGAAAAAGTCGCGCATGCCGGCAAACAGATCACGAATCACATTGACGCCCTGCACCGACTCCGCGCTGACAATGTCCAGGTACGCGGTGATCTGGCGGCCTTCGATGGCGTGGGTGGTGGAGATGATCATGGGAACCGTCCTTTTTATGCGGATAAAGTGGCGATTGTAATGTGCCATGACCCTCCTGGCCGAACACTGCCAGCGCAACTTGCGCAGCGGATTAAAATCCAGACGCCAGAAACCACAAAACCCCTGATCTCTTTCGAAATCAGGGGCTTTGTGTATTGAATGTGGCGGTGAAGGAGAGATTCGAAACCGCCCGAATGCGATTTTCGCGAAGTCGCCCCCCGGTTTATAAGGGCTTCAGGGCGATAGTTAGCGCGCAAGCGTTCCCATGGCAGTCCCATGAGTTTGCGCGGCAGTCGAATACGCCAAGGGCCATAGAGGGAAATTCCTTTTTTCGGGAGCGGCATCGAAAAAAGGTAATTTCGGTAACTTAATCAACTGACCGGCCTGAGAGCCTTAACTTAACTGGTCTGCAAGGGATCGGCACAAGGTAATTTTCAAGTAATGTAGAGGTAAGGTAATTACCTTTTAAGGGAGTAATTTATTCATTTATCTACCCCCTATAAATCAGTCACTTACGATCACATTACCTTTTTCATTACTCAAAATTACTTTCTGAAGTAATTCAGCAAAGCCAATGAATACGGGGCTTTCAGCGACGCCGATGTCCGTTAATTACCTCATTACCTTTTTCCGATGGCTTTTCTGGAATCATTGACTACCCGGCTCTCCTTCACTCAGTAACAAGTGCTCTCGAAGTACCTTGGCTCCTGCCTGCAATCTTTCAGGTCTTGGTTTCGTTCGAATGTCTCCAAAGAGCTTTTTAGCAACACGCGACTCTTCCTCCAGACCATTGGATGGCTCTTGCAAAGCTATGAACCAAATTTGATAAATCATTGCTTCGGTTGATAGATCTGCAAGGAGACTAGCGTTCATCACCGCCCAGAATGCCAGGGCTTCAGTCTCCCCCGGATCAAACTCAAAGCGCTCATCAGGATCATCTACGGCGTGTTTAAACCAATTTTGCGCCTTACGCATAATCGTGAAGTACT
>NZ_JABULD010000195.1:0-13637 GCF_014060985.1 Pseudomonas sp. MD195_PC81_125 | reverse complement strand
CGCGAAGGCGGTGAATCAGCAAACATAAATGTCGGCTGATGCAACGCTTTCGCGAGCAGGCTCGCTCCCACAGTGGTATTCGGTGTCAGGAAATTATTTGGTCTTCTTCGGGATCCGCACCACGCGGGTATCGGAATAGATGTCATGCCAGGTGCGCTTCTGCTTGTCATACAGTGACCAGAAGAATCCAAGCCCTGCGCACAGCCACGACGCGATCGACACCATGAAGCGCAGCAGGGCCTGCCACAGGCTGATCGCGCTGCCATCGGCGTTCTGCACTCGAATCCCCCACACCTGCATGCCCAGTGTCTGCCCGCCGTGCGTCCAGAACTTGGCGAAGAACGCAAACAGCACCAGCAACAGCACCGTGGAATACAGCGGATCGCCATCCATCTTGCCGGCATCGGTCAGTGCACGCAGGCGTTCTTCACCGATGATCGCTGCCTGGATCAACTTGTAGACGAAGCCGGTGACGATCAGCAGGGCAGTGCACAGCAGGAAGTCATAGAACATTGCTGCCAGGCGCCGGCCAAGGCCAACAGCAGGAAAGTCGCCCTGGGGAGTGAGCAGGTTTTTCGACATGGCAGCCTCTGGGCGCAAAATGAAGCGTCATTTTACGGATTCGCGCGCACAAAAAAGCCCCTGATATCAATATCAGGGGCTTTTTTGTGACAGAAAATCAGGCTTCGGCGATGACTTCGTCAGCCTGCATGCCTTTCTGACCTTGCACAGCAACGAAGGTCACTTTCTGGCCTTCTTTCAGGCTCTTGAAGCCGTTGCCCTGAATGGCGCGGAAATGCACGAACAGATCCGGACCGCTTTCTGGAGTGATAAAACCAAAACCTTTCTCGTCGTTAAACCACTTGACGGTACCGCTCTGACGTGTCGACATTTCTTATTTCCTTTGACGCATAAATTGATGACAGTCTCTTTCTCATGAAAGAGTACTGGGGCTGGTTGCAGGAGAGTAAGAAGACGTCGAGCGGGATGTAGCTAACTTTGTAGCTACTGCCCAGGTCACGATTCCAAGCTGACCCATGCAAACACAGTGGACAAACTCTACGCCAACTACGGGAGAAAAAACAAGCCCCGCGAAGGCCCGGTTTTCCTGCGCTTACTGGCAGTTAGTCAATTCACTAGTGTTGGCTTAGACGATCACCGGGTTCAATTGTTTTCGATCGTTATAAGCAAAGTTCATATTCGAATCAGATGTTAGAAAATGCACTTTTTTGTGGCGATTGCGTTACACATTAGTGCACGCATAACGCAATCGCGTTACTTATAGAAACAGCCAATCAACCACGATAGTAGCGTTGTGGAACAAATGGCATTTTGCTTACAAGCATTTGCACCTTTTTCCCACGAACGATGGCCCAGACTGGCGTGCCCAGTGCGACATAAGCGCTGTCGAGATAACCCATCGCCAACGGCCCGCCCAGGGTCGGACCAAAGCCACCGCTGCATACGCTGCCGATGATTTCGCCGGCTTCGTTGACGATTTCCGCACCTTCACGCACTGGCGTACGTTCCTGCGGCAGCAGGCCGACGCGTTTACGCGCGACGCCGTTCTGCTGCTGAGCAAATACTTGCTCTGCACCCGGGAAACCGCCGGCCCGCGCGCCGTCGGCGCGGCGTGGCTTGGAGATCGCCCACAACAGGCTGGCTTCGATGGGGGTGGTGTCGGTGTTCATGTCGTGCCCGTACAGGCACAGGCCGGCTTCCAGGCGCAGCGAGTCGCGGGCGCCGAGGCCAATGGCTTGGACTTCCGGTTCGGCCAGCAAGGTACGGGCGAGTTTTTCTGCATCGGCTGCCGGTACGGAAATCTCAAAACCGTCTTCACCGGTGTAACCCGAACGGCTGACGAAGCAATCGATGCCCAGCAGCTGCACGCGGTTGAACTGCATGAACGTCATCTTCGCCACCTCGGGTGCAAGACGCGCCAGGACGGTGACTGCAGCCGGACCTTGCAACGCCAGCAACGCGCGCGCTTCGAACAGCTCCGTAATGGTGCACTGATCACCGATGTGCTTTTGCAGATGCGCCAGGTCCTGATCCTTGCACGCGGCGTTGACCACCAGAAACAGCTCGTCGTTACCGAGGTTGGCGACCATCAGGTCGTCGAGGATGCCGCCGTTGTCGTTGGTGAACATCGCGTAGCGCTGCATGCCCACCGGCAGGTCGATGATGTCCACCGGCACCAGGGTTTCCAGGGCCTTGGCGGCATTGGCGCCGGTCAGGCGAATCTGGCCCATGTGCGAGACATCGAACAGCCCGGCCTGTTCACGGGTGTGTTGGTGCTCCTTCATCACGCCGAGCGGGTATTGCACGGGCATGTCGTAGCCGGCGAACGGCACCATGCGGGCGCCGAGTTCGAGGTGCAGAGCGTGCAGCGGGGTTTTCGACAGTTGTTCGGTGGACATGCGTGACTCCTTGATTCATGCCAGCTCTTTCCCGGAGGAAGAGGGGACTAATTAGCATTCGATAATGTTGACTGCCAGACCGCCACGGGCGGTCTCCTTGTATTTGCTTTTCATGTCGGCGCCGGTCTGGCGCATGGTGCGGATGACCTTGTCGAGCGAGACGAAGTGTTGCCCGTCGCCGCGCATGGCCATGCGCACCGCGTTGATTGCTTTCACCGAGCCCATGGCATTGCGCTCGATGCACGGCACCTGCACCAGCCCGCCAATCGGGTCACAGGTCAGACCGAGGTTGTGTTCCATGCCGATTTCCGCAGCGTTTTCCACTTGCTGCACGCTGCCGCCGAGCACTTCGCACAACGCGCCGGCGGCCATTGAACAGGCCACGCCGACTTCGCCCTGACAGCCGACTTCGGCGCCGGAGATCGAGGCGTTTTCCTTGTACAGAATGCCGATCGCGGCGGCGGTCAGCAGAAAGCGCACCACGCCGTCATCGTTCGCACCCGGGATAAACCGCATGTAGTAATGCAGCACCGCCGGAATGATCCCGGCCGCACCGTTGGTCGGCGCGGTAACCACGCGCCCGCCGTTGGCGTTTTCTTCATTGACGGCGAGGGCGTAGAGGTTGACCCAGTCGAGCACCGACAGCGGATCGCGCAGCGACGATTCCGGGTTCTTGCACAGCTGTCGATGCAGTGCCGCCGCCCGGCGTTTGACCTTCAGCCCGCCCGGCAGAATGCCTTCGTTGCGACAGCCCGCGGCGACGCAGTCCTGCATCACTTGCCAGATTTTCAGCAGACCGGCGCGGGTCTCCGCCTCCGGGCGCCAGGCGCTTTCGTTGGTCAGCATCACCTGGCTGATCGACAGACCGTAGGTGGCGCAATGGCCGAGCAAGTCCTTGGCGCTTTTGAACGGGAAGGTCAGCGGTGTGGCGTCTTCAACGATGCGGTCAGCGCCGGCGGCATCCTCATCGACGACGAAACCGCCGCCGACCGAGTAGTACTCGCGGCTGCGGATCTGAATACCGGCTGCATCGAATGCGCGAAAGATCATGCCGTTGGGGTGATAGGCCAACGGTTTGCGGATCATCGCCAAGTGTTCTTTCTCATTGAAGGCAATGCTGTGTTCGCCGAGCAGATTCAGCCGGCCATTGCCGCGAATGTCCTGCAGGCGCGCGGCGACGGTTTCGGTGTCGACGGTGTCCGGGTGTTCACCCTCAAGACCGAGCAGCACGGCCTTGTCGCTGCCGTGACCCTTGCCGGTGGCACCGAGCGAGCCGTACAGCTCGACTTTGACGGTGCTGGTGGCCGACAGCAGGTCATCGCGGCGCAGGCCTTCGGCGAAACGCGCAGCGGCACGCATCGGGCCGACGGTGTGGGAGCTGGAAGGGCCGATGCCAATCTTGAACAGGTCGAACACGCTTAACGACATGAGTGGTTCTCCGGTTTCTTGTTATAGGAATTGGCGGAATATCAGGCTGAGTACATCCCCTGTAGGAGCTGCCGAAGGCTGCGATCTTTTTGATCCTGGTTTTTTTAGAAACAAGAGCAAGATCAAGATCAAAAGATCGCAGCCTTCGGCAGCTCCTACAGATAAAGCGATAAAGCGGTGGGGCGGACGAACCGCCCCCGTTCTTTTTAAGCGTAGCTTTCGATCGACGGGCAGGCGCAGACCAGGTTGCGGTCGCCGAACACGTTGTCGACGCGCCCGACCGGTGGCCAGTATTTGCCTTCGATCAACGACGCCACTGGATATACCGCTTGCTCGCGGCTGTACGGGTGCGTCCACTCGCCGACCAGCTCCGCCGCCGTGTGCGGGGCGTTCTTCAGCGGGTTGTCGTCCTTGTCCAGGGTGCCGTTTTCCACTGCGCGGATTTCTTCGCGGATGCGGATCATGGCGTCGCAGAAGCGGTCCAGTTCTTCCTTGGATTCGCTTTCGGTCGGCTCGATCATCAGCGTGCCGGCCACCGGGAACGACATGGTCGGGGCGTGGAAGCCGAAGTCGATCAGGCGCTTGGCGACGTCATCGACGCTGATGCCGCTGCTGTCTTTCAGCGGGCGCAGGTCGAGGATGCATTCGTGCGCCACCAGACCGTTGCTGCCGGTGTACAGCACTGGATAGTGTTCTTCGAGGCGACGGGAAATGTAGTTGGCGTTGAGGATCGCCAGTTGCGAAGCCCGCTTCAGACCGGCGCCGCCCATCATGCGAATGTACATCCAGGTGATCGGCAGAATGCTCGCGCTGCCGAACGGCGCTGCGCAGACCGCGCCTTCCTTGCGTTGCATCTGACCGTGACCCGGCAGGAACGGGGTCAGGTGCGACTTGACGCCGATCGGGCCGACGCCCGGGCCGCCACCGCCGTGCGGAATGCAGAAGGTCTTGTGCAGGTTCAAGTGCGAGACATCGCCGCCGAACTTGCCCGGTGCGCAGAGGCCGACCATCGCGTTCATGTTGGCGCCGTCGATGTACACCTGGCCGCCGTTGTCGTGAATGATCCCGCAGATTTCGCGGATGCCTTCTTCGAACACGCCGTGGGTCGACGGGTAGGTAATCATCAGCGCTGCGAGGTGTTCGCGGTGCTCGATGGCTTTGGCGCGCAGGTCTTCGATGTCGACGTTGCCACGGGCATCGCACGCGGTCACGACCACGCGCATGCCGGCCATGTTGGCGGTGGCCGGGTTGGTGCCGTGGGCAGACGACGGGATCAGGCAGATGTCGCGGCGTTCGTCGCCACGGCTCTGGTGGTAAGCGCGAATCGCCAAGAGGCCTGCGTATTCACCCTGCGAACCGGCGTTCGGTTGCAGCGAGATCGCGTCGTAACCGGTGGCGGCGCAGAGCATCGCTTCCAGTTCATCGGTCAGTTGCTGGTAGCCGGCGCTCTGCGCAGCCGGGGCGAACGGGTGCAGGGCGCCGAACTCGGCCCAGGTCACCGGGATCATTTCGCTGGCGGCGTTGAGTTTCATGGTGCACGAGCCCAGCGGGATCATGGTGCGATCCAGTGCCAGATCCTTGTCCGCCAGTTTGCGCAGGTAGCGCATCAGCTCGGTTTCCGAGTGATAACGGTTGAACACCGGGTGGCTGAGGATCGGCGACTGACGTACCAGCGCCGCCGGGATGGTGCTGTGCACCGAAGCGGCCAGTGCAGCGAAGTCCGGCAGGGTCTTGCCGTCGGCGAACAGGCCCCACAGGGTTTCGATGTCAGCCTGGGTGGTGGTTTCGTCCACCGACAGGCCCAGACGCTCGGCGTCGATCACCCGCAGGTTGATCTGCTGAGCGTACGCCTTGTCGTGCAGCGCGGCAGTGTGCGCGCCGGTGGCGAGGGTCAGGGTGTCGAAGAAGCTTGCCTGTTCGACGGTCTGGCCCAGTGCGCTCAGGCCCTTGGCGAGAATCGCGGTCAGGTGATGCACGCGGTTGGCGATCTGGGTCAGGCCTTTCGGGCCGTGGTAGACCGCGTACATGCTGGCGATGTTGGCCAGCAGCACTTGCGCGGTGCAGATGTTCGAGGTGGCTTTCTCACGGCGGATGTGTTGCTCGCGAGTCTGCATCGCCAGGCGCAGGGCCGGCTTGCCGAAGCGGTCAACCGAGACGCCGACCAGACGGCCCGGCATGTCACGCTTGAATGCATCCTTGGTGGAAAAGTAGGCGGCGTGCGGGCCACCGAAGCCCAGCGGTACACCGAAGCGTTGCGCCGAACCGATGGCGACGTCCGCGCCGAACTCGCCTGGAGCGGTCAGCAAAGTCAGGGCCAGCAGATCGGCAGCCACGGCCACCAGCGCGTTGGCGGCGTGGAAGCGCTCGGTCAGTTCGCGGTAGTCGAACAGGTCACCGTTGCTCGCCGGGTATTGCAGCAGCGCGCCGAAGAACGGCGTGACGTCGGTCAGTTCACGTTCATCGCCAACCACCACTTCGATGCCCAGCGGCTCGGCACGGGTGCGCAGCACGTCGAGGGTTTGCGGGTGGCTGTGGATCGAGGCGAAGAATTGGTGGCTGCCCTTGTTCTTGCTCAGGCGTTTGCAGAAGGTCATGGCTTCGGCAGCGGCCGTGGCTTCGTCGAGCAACGAGGCGTTGGCGATCGGCAGGCCGGTGAGGTCGCTGATCAGGGTCTGGAAGTTCAGCAGCGCTTCGAGACGGCCCTGGGAAATTTCCGGCTGGTACGGGGTGTAAGCGGTGTACCAGGCCGGGTTTTCCAGCAGGTTGCGCAGGATTGGCGACGGCGTGTGGCAGTTGTAGTAGCCCTGGCCGATGTACGTCTTGAACAGCTGGTTCTTGCCGGCGATGGATTTGATCATCGCCAGGGCGTCGGCTTCGCTCAGGCCGTCGTCCATGCCGAGCACGCTGGTGCCCTTGATGCTTTCCGGAATGACGCTGGCGCTCAGCGCTTCGAGCGAGTCGAAACCGAGGCTGTTGAGCATGGCTTGCTCGTCACCGGCGCGCGGGCCGATGTGACGGGCGATGAATTCGTTGGCAGTGCCGAGGTTTACTTGGGTCATGTCGCTACTCCTCAGGCTTCGGCTTGGGCTTTGATCAGACGGTCGTAGGCGTCTTGATCGAGCAATTTGCCGACAGCGGCGGCGTCACTTGGCTGAAAGCGGAAGAACCAGCCTTCGCCCAGCGGATCTTCGTTGACCAGTTCCGGGCTGCCGTCCAATGCCGGGTTCACTTCCACAACTTCACCGTCGAGGGGCATGTACACGCCGCTGGCGGCTTTCACCGATTCCACGGTGGCGGCTTCGGCGCCTTTTTCGTAAGCCTGCAGCTCAGGCAGTTGCACGAACACCACGTCGCCCAAGGCGTTCTGCGCGAAAGCGGTGATGCCGACAGTAACGCTGCCATCAGCTTCGGTGCGCAGCCATTCGTGATCTTCAGTAAAACGCAACTCGCTCATGGAAACTCCTAAGGGGCCAGACTCGTCTGGTGGACGCGGTGGAAGGCGGGGGCATGAAAGCCCTGATTTTATGAGCGGTTACTTAGCAAGAACGCGGCCATCTTGGATTTGTCTATATAAATCAAATAGTTATGCTTTTCTGGTTGTGATGGGAATAAGGCTTCTGTAGCGAAATCGCTACAGCTTGGGGCGGGGAAAAAAGCTGAAGCGGATCAAAGCCTTGCACAGCGGTCGCTGGCGAAGGGTGTAGTGATATCGTTCCGCTGTAGCGCTTTCAGTACAGATGGAGGTCGTTTTCAAGTAGAAAAATACAAATTTTGAACTGGAAACCCGGACTGTAGGAGCTGCCGAAGGTGCGATCTTTTGATTTTGTTTTTTTAAGATCAAGATCAAAAGATCGCAGCCTGCGGCAGCTCCTACAGGGGATTGGATCAGACCAGCTCTAATTCACGCTCTTGCTTGACCGGCGCCACCTCAAACCGATCCGCGAGGAACGGTGTGATATCCAGCGGCAGTGCTTCCTGGTTGACCAGTTTGTCCAGCAGCACCCCGGTAATCGCCGAGGTCAGGATGCCGGTGCGGAAGTGTCCGCAGGCATTCAGATACCCTTCCACCCCACGCATCGGCCCGAGGATCGGCAGCTCATCCGGCGACCCCGGACGCAATCCGGCCCAGGTGCGCTTGAGGTTGACGTCCTTGAGTTCCGGCAGGCAGCGCACCGCGCCCTGCACCAGTCCGGCGATTTCCGGGTAGGTGGTGGTGACGTCGAAGCCTTTGTCTTCGGTGGTGCTGCCGATCAGGATCTCGCCGTTGTCCTTCTGCGCCACATAGCAGTCGCTGGTGGTCAGGCAGCCGTTGAGGATCTTCGGCATGCGTTCGGTCAGCAGGATCTGGCCCTTGACCGGCTTCACCGGAATCCGCACACCGGTGGCCCATTCGCTCAAATCCGCCGCCCAGGCGCCGCCGGCGTTGATCAGGGTCTTGCAGTGGAACACGCCCTCTTCGGCCGTCTGCACGCCGGTCACGCGGCTGCCGTGGTGCAACACGCCAGTGACGTTGGTATTGACGAAGATGTCGACGCCGTTCTGCCGCGCACCTTCCATGTAGGCATCGGCGAGACGGAACGGGCTGACCTGGTGGTCGCAGAGAAACTCCAGCGCGCCCCGAGCCTCATGGCTGACACTCGGCTCGGCCTCGCGTAGCGCGGCCTGATCGAGCCAGCGCACCTGATCGGCCAGATGCGGAATGCAGCTGACAATGTGCTCGGCGTAGAGCCGGTCTTCGTCGTCATAAATGACGAACTTCAGTCCGGTCTTTTCAAACTTGAAATCCATCCCGTGCTTGTCCTTCAACTCGCGATGCAACGCCGGGTACAGCGCGTTGGACTGCAAGGCGAAATCGAAGAACGACTCCGGCAGGATATGCGGCGTGCTGGCGTCCACCGCGACGGCCGCGCCCTGGGTTTCGCGTTTGCTGTTGGCCGACATCATCCGGAAGAAAATCACTCCGCAGCCCAGCCCCACCGACTCGCCGATGGCCCACAAGCCGCCGGCCGAAGCGCGGGTTGCGTTGCCCGGGCGTTTGGCGTCGATCAACGCCACCTTGAGGTTCTCGCGCTTGGACAATTGATAGGCGCAGGACGCCCCGATCACGCCGCCGCCAGCAATGATCACGTCATAGAACTTACTCATGGGAAACGGCCTCCGTGCCGCCGGACTGGAACGCGGAAAAAGGAATCGGATCGATCGGGAAACGCGGACGCAACCAGCCAACGTCCTTGCGCCCGGTCGCCTGGCGCAGGCGATCGCTGCAGTAGCCGACGCACATCCGGCCCTGACAATCGCCCATGCTGACGCGGGTGCGCATCTTCAGGCTGGCGATGTCCTGCACGCCTTGCTCCAGCGCCAGATCAATGTCCGCGCGGGTCGCATGTTCACAGCGGCAGATCACCGTATCGGCAGCCGGCAAGGCGGTCTGGCCGACACCACGTTCGGTGTAGCGATCAACAGCCGCGCGGAAGCGCACGATGGATTTGAGTTTGCCCAAGTAGCGGTCGCGGCGTACCCGTGCCAGATCCTCTTCGATAATCCCGCGTTGCAGCAGGATCGAAGTGGCAGCGATTCTGCCGGCGAGCATCGCTGCTTCACCGCCGCGAATGCCGCCCATGTCACCGGCCAGGTGCACATGCGGCTCGTTGCTTTGTTGCCAGCTGTTGGCATTGGCGCGCAGGTAACCGTCGTCGCTGAAACCGTGGTCGAGGCCCATCTGCTGACTGAGCTGGGTGCGCGGGATAAAACCGTAACCGACCGCCAGGGTCTGGGCTTCGAAGCGCTCGATGCGTGTCAGGTCCGGCTCCCAGGTGGCCGAGTACGGTGCCACGCTGACGCTTTTCAGCTCGCCGTCGCCGTGAGCTTCGACCACGCCCCAGCCGTAGTTCATCGGGATGCCGTGCAGTTTCAGGTAAGCGAGCATGCTCAAACCATCGAGGAACAGCTGCGGCTTGTTCAGCAACGCCAGGCTTTCGCGGGCGATCTTGCCGAAGGCGCAGGCTTCGTATACGCCCGCGACCTTGACGCCGGACGCGTGCAGCTGCGTTGCCACCAGCGGCAGCAACGGCCCGGTACCGGCGATGACCACCGGCCCCTGCGGCTTGACTACGCCACTTTTGATTTGCAGTTGCAGGCCGCCGAGCATGATCACCCCCGGCAGGGTCCAGCCGGGAAACGGCACGCTGCGTTCGTGACAACCGGCGGCCAGCAGCAATTGCGGATAATCGATCTCATGCAGTTGCTCATCGCCATCCAGCACCACCAGGGCACGGGTGCCTTCGGCGCCAACCACGCGATGATTCAGGCGCACGTCAATCAGCCCGGCCTGTTGCTGAAAATCACCGTGCAGCTTGCTCAGGGCTTCGGAATAACGTGGCCCGAGGTAATCCAGTTGCACGCCGTCTCGCAACGGCCCGCGATAGACCACCCCACCGAGGCGCGAAGCCTCTTCGAGCAAGGTGCAGCGCACGCCATGGCGCGCCAGCTCGATGGCCGCCGCCATCCCCGCCGGACCACCGCCGACGATCACCGGTTGCAGGCTCATACAACCTCCTGCTCGTTGATGCGGTTGACCCGGGTTTCAATCCGCATTCCGTCGCGCACCACCGTCTGGCAGGCACGGCGCTTGTGCCGACCGTTGATTTTCACCAGGCAGCACTGGCACACGCCCATGCCGCAATAGGCGCCGCTGATCTGGTCATGATCGTTGCGTGCGACCTGGCGCACACCGAGGGACTGGATAACGCTGAGGACCGTTTCACCGATGGCCGCGCTAACCGGTTGGCCGTTGATGTGGACAGTCATATCCGCCTGGGTCAGGGGCTGGATATCAAAGGTGCGTTCGAGGCAGTGCATTACGATGTTCATCCGTGAAAAGTTTCAGGGGGAGTTCTACGTCAGCTCCTTGCTGCACTCTGCCTGGCGACCCGTTGTGGTTATTGGTGGGGGCTGCCGGGCTACTCCATGAGCGCAGCAAATTGCGCACCGGAGCACTGTAGTCGATACCGCAACAAGGGCCTGGATCTTTTAAGTTAGGTGATATTTCAAAGGGAAATATTGATCCAGATCGGTGAAATCTCGAGCCGGCTGAAAAACCTTGAGGTGTCAGTGTTTGCCGGTGAGCAGCCCCTGCTCCGCCTCGCACAGCCCCACCACATAATCCCAGACCACCCGCAGCCGCACCGATTTGTGCAGCTCGCGCCGGGTGCTGATCCAGTAACTGCGCTCAATGCGCTCATCCGGCAGCAACAGGCGCAGATCCGGATCCGACGCCGCCATATAGCAGGGCAACACAGCAATCCCCAGGCCCGAGCGCGCCGCCTCCTGCTGGGCGATCACGCTGGTGCTGTGAAATACAACGCGCGGGCTGCGACAGAAACTGTTGAGAAACATCAGTTCCTGGCTGAACAGCAGATCATCCACATAGCCGATCCACGCATGCCGGGCGAGGTCTTCGCGACTCTGTAGCGGCGGTGCCTTGTCGAGGTAGGCCTGACTGGCGTAGAGCGCCAACCGATAGTCAGTGAGCTTGCGCGTGACCAGCATGTCGGCGGCCGGGCGTTCGAGGTGGATGCTGATTTCCGCCTCGCGGTTGAGGATGCTGACGAACCGCGGCACGGCCACCAACTCCACTTCCAGGCCGGGATAGCGTTCGAACAGGCCGATCATGCGGCTGGCGAGAAATTTGATACCCAGCCCTTCGGTGACGCCGACGCGGATCTTGCCCAGCGGCGCGGTGGATTGGGTGATCTCTTCCTGGGCCAGCAGCGCGACGTTTTCCATGGCTTCGGCGTGCTTGAGCAGCGCCTCCCCCGCCGGGGTCATTTCGTAGCCTTGGGCATGCTGGACGAACAGTGCGGTGCCGAGGCTCCGTTCGATGGCCTCAATGTGCCTGGCGACGGTGGCGTGAGTGGTGTTCAGGCGTCGGGCGGCCGTGAGCAGGCGGCCGCTGCGTTGCAACTCCAGAAAAAACCGCAGGTCGTTCCAGTCGAACATGGGGTGTCCTTGTCAGCCAGGGTCAAGCCAGGCTGTTCGAAAACGCACAGCGGCTGGGTAAAAACTAACATTCTTTTAACGAAAGCTAACAACTAGAGTGTCGGACAATAAAAACAAAAAGCGAGGTCAGGGAATGCAGACTTCCCTTGATGAATACGACTACATCGTGGTCGGTGCCGGACCTGCCGGGTGCCTGCTGGCCAATCGATTGTCGGCAGACAAGCAGCAGCGGGTGTTGCTGCTCGAAGCCGGCGGACGCGACAACTATGCGTGGATTCACATCCCGGTCGGCTATCTGTTCTGCATTGGCAACCCACGCACCGACTGGTGCTTCAAGACCGAAGCCCAACCCGGCCTGCAGGGTCGCAGCCTGAGTTACCCGCGCGGCAAAGTGCTCGGTGGCTGCTCCTCCATCAACGGCATGATCTACATGCGCGGCCAGGCCGGCGACTATGACGGCTGGGCGGCCGAGGGCAATCCGGGCTGGGCCTGGAACGACGTGCTGCCACTGTTCAAACAGAGCGAAAACCACTTTGCCGGCGCCGCTGAATTTCACGGTGCCACGGGTGAATGGCGGGTTGAGCAACAGCGGTTGTCATGGCCGATTCTCGACGCGTTTCGCAGCGCCGCGCAGCAGAGCGGCATCGCCAGCATCGACGACTTCAACCAGGGCGACAACGAGGGTTGCGGCTACTTTCAGGTCAACCAGAAGGCCGGGGTGCGCTGGAACGCGGCGAAAGCATTTCTCAAACCGATTCGCGAGCGGCCCAATCTGACGGTGCTGACCGGCGTTGAAGTGGATCGCGTGTTGCTGGAAAACGGCCGCGCATCGAAGGTCAGTGCCCGCCACCAAGGCCAGGTCAAATGCTTCAAGGCGCGCAAGGAAATCATCCTCTGCGCCGGTGCCGTCGGTTCCCCGAGCATTCTGCAGCGCTCCGGAATCGGCCCGCGGCCGTTGCTGGAACACCTCGGCATCGGCGTGATTCATGAGCTGCCGGGGGTTGGCGGCAACCTGCAGGATCACCTGCAATTGCGCCTGATCTACAAACTGCAAAACGCCCGCACGTTGAATCAGATCGCCGGCAGCCTGTGGGGCAAGATGGGCATGGGCCTGCGTTACCTGTATGACCGCAGCGGGCCGCTGTCGATGGCGCCGAGTCAGTTGGGCGCATTTGCCCGCTCCGGGCCGGAGCAGACTTCAGCGAACCTCGAATACCACGTGCAACCGCTGTCGCTTGAGCGATTTGGCGAGCCGCTGCACGGTTTCCCGGCGTTCACTGCGTCGGTCTGTGATCTGCGTCCGCAGAGCCGTGGGCGGATCGACATCCGTTCGACGAATCCTCAGGACGCGCCGCTGATTCAACCCAACTACCTCAGCCATCCCGAAGATTTGCGCGTGGCCGCCGATGCGATCCGCCTGACCCGCCGCATCGTCAGCGCCCCGGCCCTGCAGGCATTCAAACCGGTGGAGTATCTGCCCGGCGACAGCCTGCAGAGCGAGGCGCAACTGCACGAAGCGGCGGCGCGCATCGGCACGACGATTTTCCACCCGGTCGGCACCTGCCGCATGGGCAATGACGCTGACGCGGTGGTCGATGCGCAACTGCGCGTGCATGGCGTGCCCGGCCTGCGCATCGCCGACGCCTCGATCATGCCGCGCATCACCTCGGGCAATACCTGTTCGCCTACGCTGATGATTGCCGAGAAGGCGGCGCAGATGATCCTCAACCCACCGATCAGGACCTGCACACCCACCCCCGAACTGGCCCACACCCTGTAGGAGCTGCCGCA
>NZ_JABULD010000491.1:0-8701 GCF_014060985.1 Pseudomonas sp. MD195_PC81_125 | reverse complement strand
CGTTTTCACGGCGGGGCATTTTCATTGCGCTGAAGCTGGGGGCTGATTAAACGCCCGAAGCCTTGGCCGCTGCCACGTCTTTGATGGACAGCTTGATACGGCCGCGGTTGTCCACGTCCAGTACCAGCACTTCCACTTCCTGGCCTTCTTTCAGGATGTCGGTGACTTTCTCTACGCGAGCGTCGCTCAGCATCGAGATGTGCACCAGACCGTCCTTGCCCGGCAGGATGTTGACGAATGCGCCGAAGTCGACGATGCGCTCAACCTTGCCGACGTAGATCTTGCCGATCTCGGCTTCTGCAGTGATGCTCAGAACGCGCTGACGAGCAGCTTCTGCGGCATCCTTGGTTTCGCCGAAGATCTTGATCGAACCGTCGTCTTCGATGTCGATCGAAGCCTTGGTTTCTTCGCAGATCGCACGGATGGTCGCGCCACCTTTACCGATAACGTCACGGATCTTGTCGGTATCGATCTTCATCGCGATCATGGTCGGCGCGTTGGCAGACAGCTCGGTACGCGACTGACCGATGATCTGGTTCATCTGGCCGAGGATGTTCAGGCGCGCTTCCAGGGCCTGGCCCAGAGCGATTTCCATGATCTCTTCGGTGATGCCCTTGATCTTGATGTCCATCTGCAGCGCAGTAACGCCTTTGGCGGTACCGGCTACTTTGAAGTCCATGTCGCCCAGGTGGTCTTCGTCACCCAGGATGTCGGTCAGGACGGCGAACTTCTCGCCTTCTTTGACCAGACCCATGGCGATACCGGCAACCGGTGCCTTCATTGGCACACCAGCGTCCATCAGGGCCAGGGAAGCGCCGCAAACGGAAGCCATCGAGCTGGAACCGTTGGATTCGGTGATTTCCGACACGACACGGATGGTGTACGGGAACACGTCAGCGGCCGGCAGCATGGCCGAAACCGAACGACGGGCCAGACGGCCGTGACCGATTTCACGACGACCGGCGCCACCCATGCGACCACACTCGCCCACCGAGAACGGAGGGAAGTTGTAGTGCAGCATGAACGGGTCTTTTTTCTCGCCTTCCAGGGTGTCCAGCAGCTGTGCGTCACGGGCAGTACCCAGTGTCGCGACTACCAGAGCCTGGGTTTCACCACGGGTGAACAGCGCCGAACCGTGAGTCTTCGGCAGCACGCCGACTTCGATGTTCAGCGGACGTACGGTGCGGGTGTCGCGGCCGTCGATACGTGGCTTGCCGTTAACGATGTTTTCGCGAACGGTGCGGTATTCGATCTCGCCGAAAGCGGCTTTGACGTCGGCAGCCGAAGGCTGGCCTTCTTCACCGGACAGCTTGGCCACAACCTGGTCTTTCAGCTCGCCCAGACGTGCGTAGCGGTCAGCCTTGACGGTGATGGTGTAAGCCTGGGAGATCGCTTCGCCGAACTCGGCACGGATCGCGCCCAGCAGTTCGGTGGCTTCTGGAGCCGGAGCCCAGGTCCAGGTTGGCTTGGCGGCTTCAGCGGCCAGTTCCTTGACGGCGTTGATCACCACCTGGAACTCGTCGTGAGCAAACAGTACTGCGCCCAGCATTTGGTCTTCGGTCAGCTCTTTGGCTTCCGATTCAACCATCAGTACGGCGTCGGAAGTACCGGCAACGACCATGTCCAGGCTCGAAGCAGCTTGCTGCTCGTAGGTCGGGTTCAGCAGGTAGCCGGTGCTTTCGTGGAAAGCGACGCGAGCGGCGCCGATCGGGCCGTCAAACGGAATGCCCGAGATGGCCAGGGCAGCCGAGGTACCGATCATCGCAGCGATGTCCGGATCGGTCTTCTTGCTGGTGGAAACGACGGTGCAGACAACCTGCACTTCGTTCATGAAGCCTTCCGGGAACAGCGGACGGATCGGACGGTCGATCAGTCGGGAAGTCAGGGTTTCTTTCTCGGAAGGACGGCCTTCACGCTTGAAGAAACCGCCAGGGATCTTACCGGCAGCGTAAGTCTTTTCCTGGTAGTGAACGGACAGAGGGAAGAAACCCTTGCCTGGATCGGCTTGCTTGGCACCGACTACGGTCACCAATACGCTGACGTCGTCGTCAACGGTGACCAATACTGCGCCGGAGGCCTGACGGGCGATACGGCCGGTCTCGAGGGTAACGGTCGACTGACCGAACTGGAATTTTTTGATTACCGGGTTCACGGTGTCCTACCTTCTTTGTGGCTCTTGGGGGAACTGGTTTCTTGCGAAATTCTTGGGCAATGTCGGGAATCGGCCCGCTGACTGTCCGGGTAAAACGGTAGTGCAGATAAAACTTGAGGCTGGGAGCCTGCCAGCCACCAGCGGAAAACCGCTGATGCCTGACAGACAACCAACCTCATAGCGCAATCGCTGATTAGCGACGCAGACCCAGGCGGCCGATCAGAGCGCTGTAACGGCTCAGATCCTTGCCTTTCAGGTAGTCCAGCAGCTTGCGACGCTGGTTTACCATGCGGATCAGACCACGACGGGAGTGGTGGTCTTTACCGTTGGCCTTGAAGTGACCTTGCAGTTTGTTGATGTTGGCGGTCAGCAGTGCAACTTGCACTTCTGGCGAACCAGTATCACCAACAGCTTGCTGGTAGTCGGCAACGATTTGAGCTTTTTCTTGAACGTCGAGAGCCATGAGGCAATCCTTTTATCAGGAAACTGTTTCAAAAACAGTTTCAACAGGCCAGGGACAAATCCCTGTATCTATAAATGAGTAGTGACCGTGCCTGTTGACAGCCACACTCGCCGGCCTGCTATTACACAGACCGGTTTCCGGTCATTCTGACCGAATCAGTCGACGCGGCGCGATGCGCCCGTCTTCGCTCACTTCACCGATACCGATGAAGCGACCATTGTGATCCTGTACCCGTACCATGCCGAACTTCGGAGCATCCGGGGCACGTACCGGCTGGCCGTTGAGCCAGTAGAACGCACTCGCTTCGGAGAAGTGCAGCAGCGGCCAATCCTGCAGGCCGCTGTCCGATGGCATCAGGAAGCGGTCGACCGCTTCGTTGCCGCCTTCGGCATGTACCGCTTCCAGCTCTTCGAGGGTCACGGTCTGCGCCAGGGTGAAAGGTCCGGCCTGGGTACGACGCAGTTCCGCGACGTACGCACCACAACCGAGCTGCTCACCGATATCCTCCACCAGGGTGCGAATATAGGTGCCCTTGCTGCAATCCACCGCAAGACGCGCAGTATCGCCTTCGAAGGCCAGCAATTCCAAGCGCGCAATAGTAACAGAACGCGGTTCGCGCTCCACTACTTCGCCTGCACGAGCCAGCTTGTACAACGGCTGACCATCACGCTTGAGTGCCGAGTACATCGGCGGTATCTGACTGATTTGCCCGCGAAATTTCGGCAGAACCGCTTCGACATCGGCGCGACCAACGGTCACCGGGCGCTCCTGCAAAACCTCACCCTCGGCGTCCGCCGTGGTGGTGGTCTTGCCCAGTTGCGCGAGGGTTTCATAACCCTTGTCGGAATCGAGCAGGTATTGCGAGAACTTGGTTGCTTCGCCAAAGCACAGCGGCAATACACCGGTGGCCAACGGATCGAGGCTGCCGGTGTGACCGGCCTTCTCGGCGTTGAGCAACCAGCGAACCTTCTGCAACGCGGCGTTGGAGGTGAACCCCAGCGGCTTGTCGAGCAGGATGATACCGCTGACGTTACGACGGATACGTTTGACCTGAGCCACCGAATTACTCCTTGGTGTCTTCAGGTGCAGCGGCCACGTGCTGATTGTCCTCAGCCACGGCGCGCTCGATCAGGGCCGACAGGTGCGCGCCACGCACGACGCTTTCGTCGTAGTGGAAATGCAATTGCGGCACGCTGCGCAGCTTCATTTCACGGGCCAGCTGCATGCGCAGGAAACCTGCGGCAGCGTTGAGCACCTTGATGCTTTGCGCGATGTCTTCGGCGTTGTCCTGCCCCATCACGGTGATGAAGATCTTCGCGTGACCGACGTCACGGCTGACTTCCACAGCGGTAATGGTGACCAGGCCGACGCGCGGGTCTTTGACTTCACGACGGATCAGCTGGGCCAGCTCACGCTGCATCTGATCGCCGATACGTTGGGTACGGCTGTATTCTTTTGCCATGATTTTGTTACCTGTTACTGCCCCACGGTGAAACCCGCAAGGTCTGAAAGCGGCAAACGCCCGGCCTGACAAAAGCCAGACCGGGCGTTGCGTTTAGAGTCCTGACGCCGTGGCGCGCATCTGCATGCGGCGGCTCGGCGTGGCCCTTGAAGTGCGCGAGTCAGAGGCTGCGAGCAACCTGAACCTTCTCGAAGACTTCGATCTTGTCACCGACTTTGACGTCGTTGTAGCTCTTCACGCCGATACCGCATTCCATGCCGGCACGTACTTCGGAAGCGTCATCCTTGAAGCGGCGCAGGGATTCCAGCTCGCCTTCGAAGATAACGATGTCTTCACGCAGTACACGGATCGGACGGTTACGGTGCACAACACCCTCGATCACCATGCAACCGGCGATCGCGCCAAACTTCGGCGAACGGAACACGTCGCGCACTTCGGCCACACCCAGGATGTTCTCGCGAACATCGCTGCCGAGCATGCCGGTCAGGGCTTTCTTGACGTCTTCGATGATGTCGTAGATCACGTTGTAGTAACGCATGTCCAGACCTTCCTGCTCGACGATCTTCCGTGCGCCAGCATCGGCACGCACGTTGAAGCCGAACAGTACAGCGTTGGAAGCCAGTGCCAGGTTGGCGTCGGACTCGGTGATACCACCGACACCGCCACCGACCACGCGCACTTGCACTTCGTCGTTGCCCAGGCCGTTCAGAGCACCCTGCAAAGCTTCCAGCGAACCACGGACGTCGGATTTGAGGACGATGTTGAGCGTCTTCTTCTCTTCCTGGCCCATGTTTTCGAAGATGTTTTCCAGCTTGCCGGCGTGAGCGCGAGCCAGTTTGACTTCGCGGAACTTGCCTTGACGGAACAGAGCCACTTCACGGGCTTTCTTCTCGTCGGCAACCACGCTCATCTCGTCGCCAGCGTCCGGTGTACCGTCAAGACCCAGGATCTCGACCGGAATGGCCGGACCGGCTTCCTTGATCGGCTTGCCGTTCTCGTCGAGCATGGCGCGCACGCGGCCATAGTTCGAGCCGACCAGCACCATGTCGCCTTGACGCAGCGTACCGTCCTGAACCAGCACGGTGGCCACCGGGCCACGGCCCTTGTCCAGACGCGATTCAACGACAACACCACGGCCAGGAGCCGATGGAGTGGCGGTCAGCTCGAGCACTTCGGCCTGCAGCAGAACGGCTTCGAGCAGTTCGTCAACGCCGGTACCCATTTTCGCCGAAACCGGTACGAATGGCGTGTCGCCGCCCCAGTCTTCGGAAGTCACGCCGTGAACCGACAGTTCGCTACGGATGCGATCGAGGTCGGCACCCGGCTTGTCGATCTTGTTCACCGCGACCACCAGAGGAACGCCAGCCGCCTGAGCATGCTGAACAGCCTCGATGGTTTGCGGCATCACGCCGTCGTCCGCCGCAACCACCAGGATCACGATGTCGGTCGCCTTGGCACCACGGGCACGCATGGCGGTAAACGCAGCGTGACCCGGGGTGTCGAGGAACGTCACCATGCCACGGTCGGTTTCAACGTGGTAGGCGCCGATGTGCTGGGTAATGCCGCCGGCTTCGCCTGCAGCTACCTTGGCACGACGGATGTAGTCGAGCAGGGACGTCTTACCGTGGTCAACGTGGCCCATTACGGTCACGACTGGCGCACGGGAAACTGCCTCGCCTTCAAACTTCAGGGACTCGGCCAGGGAATCTTCCAGGGCGGTATCGCTGACCAGGGTCACTTTGTGGCCCAGCTCTTCAGCTACCAGTTGAGCAGTTTCCTGATCGAGTACCTGGTTGATGGTCGCTGGAGTGCCCAGTTTGAACATGAACTTGATGATTTCAGCAGCCTTGACCGACATCTGCTGGGCAAGATCGCCAACAGTGATGGTCTCGCCGATCTTCACTTCACGCACGACAGGACCGGTAGGGTTCTGGAAACCGTGAGCGTTGCGCTTCTTCAGCTTGGCCTTGCCGCGACCACCACGACGGAAGCCGTCGCTTTCTTCGTCGGTTGTGCGTGGCGCCACACGTGGCGCCGGCGCTTTTTTCTTTGACCGATGCGCGATGCGGAGCGTTTTTTGCGCTCGCCGTCGCCGCCGCCGCCACGACGATTGTTATCGTCGGCACGTGGTTTGTCCGGACGGCGCTGTTCGTCACGCTTGCGCGTGTCGGCAGCTGGCGCAGCAGCGACAACCGGTGCGGCTTCGCGCACAGGTTCAGCGACTGGCGCAGGTGCTGCAACAGCTTCGGCAGGAGCGCTCGGCGCAGCAGCAGGCTGGCGACGCGCTTCTTCTTCAGCGCGCTGTTTGGCTTCTTCTTCAGCCTTCTGACGGGCAGCATTTTCTACTGCGCGACGCTCTTCCAGTTCACGCTGGCGCTCGGCTTCGATTTCTTCCGGGCTACGCTGTACGAAAACCTTCTTCTTGCGAACTTCTACGCTGATGCTCTTGCTACCAGCCACACGCAGGGTGCTGGTGGTTTTACGCTGCAGCGTGATTTTGCGTGGTTCTTCCACTTTCGCCTTGTGGCTGCTTTTCAAGTGAGTCAGCAGGGATTGCTTCTCACTGTCAGTCACATGTTCTTCGGCGGCGGTGTGCGGCAGACCTGCCTCACGCATCTGCTGCAACAGGCGCTCTACCGGTGTTTTGACCTCATCGGCCAGTTGTTTCACCGTGACTTGCGTCATGCACTTCTCTCCTCAGGCCGCGCCTAATTACTCGAACCAGTGGGCTCGGGCGGCCATGATCAACTTGCCGGCACGATCATCGTCAATGCCGTCGATGTCGAGCAGGTCGTCAATAGACTGCTCGGCCAGGTCTTCGCGGGTAATTACGCCGCGCACCGCCAGTTCCATCGCCAAATCCTTGTCCATACCCTCAAGCGAGAGCAGGTCTTCGGCCGGATGGGCGTCTGCCAGCTTTTCCTCAGTAGCGATGGCTTTGGTCAACAAACGATCCTTGGCACGAGCGCGAAGCTCGTTGACGATGTCTTCGTCAAAGCCGTCGATGTTGAGCATTTCTTCCAACGGTACGTAGGCAATCTCTTCCAGGCTGGTGAAGCCTTCATCTACCAGCACCTGAGCCAGCTCTTCATCGACTTCCAGCTCGTCGATGAAGTTGCGCAGGATGTCGCCGGTTTCTGCTTGTTGCTTAGCCTGGATGTCCGATTCGGTCATCACGTTCAGGGTCCAGCCTGTCAACTGGCTCGCCAGACGCACGTTCTGACCACCACGACCGATGGCCTGAGCCAGATTGTCTGCGCCAACGGCGATGTCCATGGCATGGGCATCTTCGTCAACGATAATGGCCGCCACTTCTGCCGGCGACATGGCATTGATCACGAACTGCGCCGGGTTATCGTCCCACAGGACGATGTCGACACGCTCGCCACCCAACTCGCCCGACACGGCCTGGACGCGCGAACCGCGCATACCGATGCACGCGCCCTGCGGGTCGATGCGTTTGTCCTTGGAACGGACAGCGATCTTGGCACGCGAACCCGGATCACGGGACGCCGCCATGACCTCGATCAGGCCTTCAGCAATTTCCGGCACTTCGATGCGGAACAACTCGATCAGCATTTCCGGCGCGGTACGCGACAGGATCAACTGCGGGCCGCGGTTCTCGGTGCGGATTTCCTTGAGCAGTGCACGCAGGCGCACACCGACACGGAAGGTTTCGCGAGAATGATGTCTTCACGGGCCAGCAACGCTTCGGCGTTGTTGCCCAGATCGACGATCACGTTGTCGCGGGTGACTTTCTTCACGGTGCCGGAGATGATTTCTCCCAGGCGCTCGCGATAGGCGTCGACCACTTGAGCGCGCTCGGCTTCACGGACTTTCTGCACGATGACCTGTTTGGCGGTCTGTGCAGCAATGCGGCCGAACTCGATGGATTCGATCTTTTCTTCGACGACGTCGCCGACCTTGGCGCCCGGATGCGTTTCGGCAACCTTGCTTGGCCAGGTTTCGATCGCAGGATCGTCGAGATCATTCTCTTCGACGACCGTCCAGCGACGGAAAGTCTCGTAGGAACCGGTGTGGCGGTTAATTTCCACACGCAGGTCAACTTCGTCTTCAAAACGCTTTTTGGTAGCAGTGGCCAGAGCCAGCTCCAGCGCTTCAAAAATCACGCTTGCCGGTACACCCTTTTCATTGGATACCGACTCAACAACCAGCAGTACTTCTTTGCTCATCGTACGCCTCGCCTTTCGCAAGCCATTGGATCCGCGGGATCCGCGTCTCAGTCAAAACTGGGAATAATGTTGGCCTTGTCGATCATATCGATCGGCAACAGGAACTCATGGTCTTCTACCTGCACCACGACGTCCTGTTCTTCTACACCGCGCAGAAGGCCCTGAAAGTTGCGTCGACCTTCAAAAGGCGAGCGCAGCTTGATCTTCACTTGTTCACCGGCAAATTTTGCAAACTGCTCAAGAGTGAACAGTGGGCGTTCCATGCCAGGCGAGGAAACTTCGAGGGTGTACTCAACGGAGATCGGATCTTCAACATCCAGGACACCGCTGATCTGACGGCTGACAATGGCGCAATCGTCCACCAGCACGCCACCCTCTTTATCGATATAAACACGCAACATCGAGTGACGACCCTGAGCCGAAAACTCGAW
>NZ_JABULD010000436.1:0-19371 GCF_014060985.1 Pseudomonas sp. MD195_PC81_125 | reverse complement strand
AGCAGGCTCGCTCCCACAATTCAGATTTGTATGCAGTTTAGAGGGAATGTTGCATTCCTTCGGACAAATAAAAAACGGGAAGCCTCAAGGCTTCCCGTTTTTCATGACAAAGCGCAATCAGATGACCTGCACGATCGCATCCGTTACCGCTTTGATGTTGCTCTGGTTCAGTGCCGCGACGCAGATGCGGCCGGTGTCCAGGGCGTAGATGCCGAACTCGTTACGCAGGCGATGCACCTGTTCGGTGGTCAGGCCGGAGTAAGAGAACATGCCGCGCTGACGGCCGACGAAGCTGAAGTCACGCTGCGGGGCTTTCTCGGCCAGCAGGGCGACCATCTGCTCGCGCATGCCGCGAATGCGCAGACGCATTTCTGCCAGTTCGGCTTCCCACTGGGCGCGCAGTTCCGGGCTGTTCAACACGGCGGCGACAACGCTGGCACCGTGAGTCGGCGGGTTGGAGTAGTTGGTGCGGATCACACGCTTGACCTGCGACAGCACGCGCGCGCTTTCTTCTTTCGATTCGCTGACGATCGACAGGGCGCCCACGCGCTCGCCGTACAGCGAGAACGACTTGGAGAACGAGCTCGAAACGAAGAAAGTCAGGCCCGATTCAGCGAACAGACGCACAGCCGCGGCGTCTTCGTCGATACCGTCGCCGAAACCCTGGTAAGCCATGTCGAGGAACGGCACGTGACCTTTGGCCTTGACCACGTCCAGCACATTCTTCCAGTCGGCCGGGGTCAGGTCGACGCCGGTCGGGTTGTGGCAGCAGGCGTGCAGCACAACGATCGAGCCGTTCGGCAGGGCGTTGAGGTCGTCGAGCATGCCGGTACGGTTCACGTCGTGGGTGGCGGCGTCGTAGTAACGGTAGTTCTGCACCGGGAAGCCAGCAGTTTCGAACAGCGCACGGTGGTTTTCCCAGCTCGGGTCGCTGATCGCCACGACGGCGTTCGGCAGCAGTTGCTTGAGGAAGTCGGCACCGATTTTCAGCGCGCCGGTACCGCCGACAGCCTGAGTGGTGACGATGCGACCGGCAGCGATCAGCGGCGAGTCGTTGCCGAACAGCAGCTTTTGCACGGCCTGGTCGTAGGCGGCAATGCCGTCGATCGGCAGGTAGCCACGGGAGGCGTGCTGAGCAGCGCGAATGGTTTCGGCTTCGATCACCGCGCGCAGCAGGGGAATTCGCCCCTCTTCGTTGCAGTAAACACCTACACCCAGGTTGACCTTGGTGGTCCGGGTATCGGCGTTGAATGCTTCGTTGAGGCCCAGGATTGGATCGCGGGGTGCCATTTCGACAGCGGAGAACAGGCTCATTATTACGGCGGCTCTGAATGGAGAGTGGAGGGACGTGTCGCGCTCCAGCCGAATGCACTAGAGCGGTGCACAAACGGGGAGCTAGTATAGAGGCCATTACTGAGCAATGGCGACAGGCGATTCAGCTTTTCCGGCAAGTTTTTCCGATTATTTCTTGACCGTTAGTCGATTGACTCTGTCAGAGACTTTACCGGATGTAGGACGTTTGCCTTGAAAGGCGAGGCAATCGACTCCACATTGAGCACAATCTTCGTTTTTCCTTGGGCGACAACGGTCGTTTGCGGTCATTCCCGCGGCTCGGCTGTTTTCTGCGCGAGCCGCGATCCCAGAGGTGTGTATGTCCGAATTCCAGCTAGTCACCCGCTTCGAGCCCGCCGGCGATCAGCCGGAAGCGATTCGCCAATTGGTCGAGGGCATCGAAGCCGGGCTGGCGCACCAGACGCTGCTCGGTGTGACCGGCTCGGGCAAGACCTTCAGCATCGCCAATGTCATCTCGCAGGTACAGCGCCCGACGCTGGTGCTGGCGCCGAACAAGACCCTCGCCGCGCAACTGTATGGCGAGTTCAAGGCGTTCTTCCCGAACAACGCCGTCGAATACTTCGTTTCCTACTACGACTACTACCAGCCCGAAGCCTATGTGCCGTCGTCCGACACCTTCATCGAGAAGGACGCGTCGATCAACGACCACATCGAGCAGATGCGTCTGTCCGCGACCAAGGCGTTGCTCGAGCGCAAGGACGCGATCATCGTCACCACCGTCTCGTGCATCTACGGTCTCGGTAGTCCGGAAACCTATTTGAAGATGGTGCTGCACGTCGATCGCGGCGACAAACTCGATCAGCGCGCTTTGCTGCGGCGTCTGGCCGACCTGCAATACACCCGCAACGACATGGATTTTGCCCGGGCGACATTCCGCGTGCGCGGCGACGTGATCGACATTTACCCGGCCGAATCCGATCTGGAAGCGATCCGCATCGAGCTGTTCGATGACGAGGTCGAGAGCATTTCCGCGTTCGACCCGCTGACCGGCGAAGTCATCCGCAAGATGCCGCGCTTCACCTTCTATCCGAAGAGTCACTACGTGACGCCGCGCGAGACCCTGCTCGACGCCATCGAGGGGATCAAGGTCGAGTTGCAGGAACGTCTCGAATACCTGCGCAGCAGCAACAAACTCGTTGAGGCCCAGCGCCTGGAGCAGCGCACCCGATTCGACCTGGAAATGATCCTCGAACTGGGTTACTGCAACGGTATCGAAAACTACTCGCGCTACCTGTCCGGGCGTCCTGCTGGTGCCGCGCCGCCAACGCTTTATGACTATTTACCGGCCGACGCCTTGCTGGTGATCGACGAATCCCACGTCAGCGTGCCGCAAGTCGGCGCGATGTATAAGGGCGACCGTTCGCGTAAAGAAACCCTGGTGGAATATGGCTTCCGCTTGCCGTCGGCACTGGACAACCGGCCGATGCGTTTTGACGAGTGGGAAGGGGTCAGCCCGCAGACGATTTTTGTCTCGGCGACGCCGGGCAACTACGAGGCCGAGCATGCCGGGCGCGTGGTCGAGCAAGTGGTGCGTCCGACCGGCCTGGTTGACCCGCAGGTTGAAGTGCGCCCGGCGCTGACCCAGGTTGACGACTTGCTCTCGGAAATCACCAAGCGCGTGGCGGTCGAGGAGCGAGTGCTGGTCACCACGCTGACCAAGCGCATGGCCGAAGACCTCACCGATTACCTCGCCGACCACGGCGTGCGCGTGCGCTATCTGCACTCGGATATCGACACCGTCGAGCGGGTCGAGATCATCCGCGATCTGCGCTTGGGCACCTTCGATGTGCTGGTGGGGATCAACCTGCTGCGTGAAGGTCTGGACATGCCGGAAGTGTCGCTGGTAGCGATTCTGGACGCCGACAAGGAAGGCTTCCTGCGTTCCGAACGCTCACTGATCCAGACCATCGGTCGGGCTGCGCGCAACCTCAATGGCCGGGCGATTCTCTACGCCGACCGCATCACCGGTTCGATGGAGCGGGCGATTGGCGAGACCGAGCGTCGTCGCGACAAGCAGATTGCCTTCAACCTCGCCAACGGCATCACGCCCAAAGGGGTGTTCAAGGACGTCGCCGACATCATGGAAGGCGCCACCGTGCCCGGCTCGCGCAGCAAGAAGCGCAAGGGCATGGCCAAGGCTGCCGAAGAAAGCGCCAAGTACGAAGCCGAACTGCGCTCGCCGAGCGAAATCACCAAGCGTATTCGCGCGCTGGAAGAGAAGATGTACCAGCTGGCGCGGGATCTGGAATTTGAGGCAGCGGCGCAGATGCGCGATGAGATTGCCAAGTTGCGCGAGCGGCTTTTGGCGGTTTGAAGCCTGATGCTAAACCTGTAGGAGCTGCCGGAGGTGCGATCTTTTGATCTTGTTTTTTTAACAGCAAGATCAAAAGATCGCAGCCTGCGGCAGCTCCTACACAAGGGCGGTGTCGGACAAATCGGGTTACAGATTGCCATCACCCAGCCGATACAGTCCCCATAAGTCCAATTAGTGGTCCGAGGGGAGTCGTCGCATGTACCGTTGGTTAGCCGAGAATCTTGGAAACGTCAGCGTCAAACGCAAGCTGGGTATCGGTTTCGGCCTGGTGCTGTTGCTCACCCTGTTGATCACCTTTACCGGCTGGACCGGCATGAGCGGCATCATCAGCCGTGGCGACAAGCTCGGCTTCATCTCCAGCCTCAATGAACTGACCAAGGACCTGCGCCTGGCCCGTCTGGACTATGAAGCTCGTCGCGGCGAACAAGGCCCGGGCGCGGTCAACGAACTGCTGACCAAGCTCGACAGCGGCCTGCAAACCGCCCGAGGCCTGATCGAACAACCAGCCGATGCCGCCAGAGTCGACCAGCAACTGGCCGCCGTCGCCGAATACAAACGCGCCTTCGCCGAGATGGTGCAGGCCGGGGCCAACCGGGAAGACGCCCGCAGCAAACTCGGCGCCACCGCCGACAACGCCGTGGCCAAGGTCGCCGAGGTGGAGAAATCCATGCTCCAGGGCGACAGCATTGCGCAGTTCAACGCGGTGATCGATCTGAGCAAACTGATCCAGCAAGCGCGCTTCCAGGTGCGTGGCTATACCTACAGCGGCAAGACCGAGGCCGAACAACCTGCGCTCGACGCCATCGACAACGCCCTGAAAAACCTCGAAACCCTGCCGGCCAAGCTACCCGAGCAGCATATCGCCAACCTGCAACAGGCCACTGATTCGCTCAAGGCTTATCGCGCGGCGGTCAGCCAGTTCCGCGACTCGCAGGTCGCCAGTGCCAAGGCTCTGGCGCGCATGTCAGCTCAGGGCGACATCCTGCTCGACGTCAGCAAGCAGCTCACGCAATCGCAAACCGTGGTGCGCGACACCGATGCCGCGCACGCCAAGAACATGCTGATCATCGCCACCTTGCTCGCCTTAGCCTTCGGCTTGCTGGCCGCATGGGCGATTACCCGGCAGATCATCATTCCGCTGAACCAGACCCTGAAAGTCGCCGAACAGGTGGCCGCCGGCGACCTGACGCATAATCTGGTGTCGCAGCGCCGCGACGAACTCGGCCAGTTGCAGCGCTCGATGCAGAGCATGACCCAAGGTCTGCGCGAGCTGATCGGCGGCATCAGCGACGGCGTCACGCAGATCGCCAGTGCCGCCGAAGAGTTGTCTGCCGTCACCGAGCAGACCAGCGCCGGGGTCAACAATCAGAAAGTCGAAACCGACCAGGTCGCCACCGCCATGAACGAAATGGCTGCCACGGTGCAGGAAGTCGCGCGCAACGCCGAGGAAGCTTCGGAAGCGGCCGTCGCTGCTGACCAGCAGGCCCGCGAAGGCGACAAAGTGGTGGGTGAAGCCATCGCGCAGATCGAGCGCCTCGCGACCGAGGTTGGCCACTCCACCGAGGCTATGGGCGAACTCAAGCGCGAGAGCGACAAGATCGGCAGCGTGCTCGACGTGATCAAGTCGGTGGCCCAGCAAACCAACCTGCTGGCGCTCAACGCCGCCATCGAGGCGGCGCGTGCCGGTGAAGCCGGGCGTGGCTTTGCGGTGGTCGCCGATGAAGTGCGCAGCCTCGCCCAGCGCACGCAGAAGTCCACGGAAGAGATCGAAGAGCTGATCGTCGGCCTGCAGACCGGCACCCAGCAAGTGGCGACGATCATGGACAACAGCCGCAGCCTGACCGACAGCAGCGTCGAACTGACCCGCCGCGCCGGTGGCTCGCTGGAAAGCATCACCCGTACCGTGTCGGCGATTCAGGCGATGAACCAGCAGATCGCCGCGGCGGCAGAGCAGCAGAGCGCCGTGGCTGAAGAGATCAACCGCAGTGTGCTGAATGTGCGGGATGTATCGGATCAGACGTCGGCGGCGAGTGAAGAGACGGCGGCGTCGAGTGTTGAGTTGGCGCGGCTGGGGGACGCATCTGCAGATGCTGGTGGGGCGGTTCAAGGTTTGAGGTGATCCATCGACCTCGGTTCACTGTGGACCGAGGTGATGCTATCGCTGGCAAGCCAGCTCCCACAGGTTTGCAGTCGTTCACAAAGTTCGTGTTCAACCCATTTACTGTGGGAGCTGGCTTGCCAGCGATGGCGTCCGGAAGAACGCCGCCGTTACAAGACCTGACGCAGGAAAGCCTGCGCCCGCGGATCCTTCGGCGCATCGAAGAATTCCGCCGGGGAAGCATCTTCCAGCAATTTACCGTGATCGAAGAACAGCACCCGATCCGCCACTTCCCGGGCGAAGCCCATTTCGTGGGTCACGCAGACCATGGTCATGCCTTCCACGGCCAGGTTCTTCATCACATCCAGCACTTCACCGACCATTTCCGGGTCGAGGGCCGATGTCGGCTCGTCGAACAGCATCACTTTCGGGTCCATCGCCAGCGCCCGGGCAATCGCTACGCGCTGCTGCTGACCGCCGGACAGACGTGACGGGTATTCGCGGGCTTTTTGCGCGATACCGACCTTCTCCAGCAACGCCAAGGCCTTGGCTTCACTTTCCTTCTGCCCGCGCTTGCGCACGACCTTCTGCGCCAGGCAGAGGTTTTCCAGCACGGTCATGTGCGGGAACAGGTTGAAATGCTGGAAGACCATGCCGACTTCGCGGCGGTAGGCGTTGACGTCGGTTTTTAGGTCGGCCAGCTGCAGGCCGTCGATGCTCACCGAACCCGAGTCGAACGCTTCCAGGCCATTGAGGCAGCGCAGGAAGGTCGATTTGCCGGAGCCGGACGGGCCGATCACCACCAGCACTTCACCCTTGGCCACCGTGGTGGTGACGTTATCCACCGCCCGCACTACCTGACCACGGGTGTCGAAGACTTTTACCAGATCGCGGACTTCAATCACTTTGCGCGAGCCTCCGCTCAAGCCGGCTGGCGATTTTCGACAGCGGCAGGTTGATCAACAGGTACAGGCCGGCAACGCAGAACAGGATTTCGAACGGCGAGAACGAGGTGGTGATAACTTCACGGCCGCTTTTCAGCAGCTCAGTAATCGCGATCACCGACACCAGCGAGGTGTCCTTGACCAGACTGATGAACTGCCCGGCCAGCGGCGGCAGCACGCGTTTGAACGCTTGCGGCAGCACCACATGGCGCATCGACTGGCCAGCACTCAGACCCAGCGAGCGGGCCGCTTCGTTCTGTCCACGGGCAATCGACTGCACGCCGGAACGGATGATCTCGGCCACGTAGGCACCGGTGAACAGCGACAACGCGGCGATCCCGGCGAACTCCCGGGACAGGTTCATCACCGTGCCGATGAAGAAGTAGAAAATGAAGATCTGCACCAGCAGTGGGGTGCCGCGCACCAGTTCGACGTAGATGCTCGACAGGTCGCGCAGGGTCGGGTTGCTCGACAAGCGGCACAGCCCGGTGACCAGACCGATCAGCAGACCGAGTACCCCAGACACCACCGACAGCCACAGCGTGGTCCACAGCCCCCACAGCAGCGGCCCTGCCGCCCAATGCCGGGTCACGCCCACGACGTCGCCTTCGGCCACATCGTCGCCCTGAGCGAATTGCAGGCTGTTTTCGTCGACGGTCAGGTGCTGCTCGTCACCGGCGTCGTTGCGCAGGGTGACCTGCGCGCTGCCGCCCTTGCGCACCAGTTCGGTGACGGTGGAGATGTCGCTGGCGCGCTGGGACTCTTCGGCCTGATAGGCGAAGTACTGCGGCACGCGGTTCCAGCGCCATTCGTAGGACATCAGCGACGTGGCGTAATACAACGCGCCCGCCAGGCCGACCAGCACCAGCACGGTCAGGACGTGCCAGGGCCATTGGGCTTTTTTCTGTTTCATTGCAGGTTCCGGAATTTGTGTTGCCTGGGCGGCACTCTTCGCGAGCAAGCTCGCTCCCACAAGTTCAGTGGCGGACACAAAATTTGTGTTCACCTAAAAGACTGTGGGAGCGAGCTTGCTCGCGAATGGGGCGACTCGATCCAACTGATCAAGCGTTATTCCATGTCCTTGAGCCACTCGGTGCTCTTGAACCACTTGTCATGAATGCGATCGTAGGTGCCGTCTTCGTGGATCTGGTGCAGGAAGTTGTTGATGAAGTTGAGGCTGTCGTAATCACCCTTCTTCAGACCGAAGGCCAGCGGCTCGTAGGTGAACGGCTTGTCGAGGAACACCAGTTTGCCGGCGCCGACCTTGTTCACCGCGACCACGTTGTACGGCGCGTCGTAGATGAACGCGTCGGCCTTGCCGTTGACCACGTCGAGCACCGCTTCCTGCTCGTTGTCGTAGCCGTGGTACTTGGCTTTGGCGATCAGCTTCTTGGCGACCATCTCACCGGTGGTGCCGAGCTTGGAGGTGATGCGGTAGTCGGCGGTGTTCAGGTCTTTATAGGACTTGATGGTGCCTTCCAGCTCCTTGCGGATCAGCAAGGTCTGGCCGACCACGATGAACGGTTCGCTGAAGTTCAGGCGCAGGTTGCGCTCCTGGGTCAGGGTCATGCCGCTGCCGATCATGTCGAACTTGTCGGTCATCAGCGCCGGGATGATCCCGTCATAACCGGTGGAGACCAGTTCCAGCTTGACGCCCATGGCCTTGGTCATGGCTTTGAGGATGTCGACTTCGAAGCCGATGATCTCGCCGCGCTTGTTGGTCATTTCGAACGGCATGTAGGTCGGATCCATACCGACTTTCAACGTGCCGCGCTTGACCGCGTCATCGATTGCACCGGCGTGCGCCGCATTGACTGCAACCAGTGCCGTGACGCCGACCAGCAGCATCGACAGATACTTCTTCATCTTCAAGTCCCCAAAACCATTGCATGTGCGGCGCGAAAACCAGCCGTGATGGGCAAAAATGCCCGGGTGCGCCAATTCGGGGACGGATGCTAACGCACTCGTCCGTTTGCACAAGGTTTTTTGCGGGGATTTGTTGTTGCAGGGAGGGTTTTAAAAGCAAAAGATCGCAGCCTCCGGCAGATCCTACAGGTGTGCGCATAACCCTGCAGGAGCTGCCGAAGGCTGCGATCTTTTAAAAAAAAGCCCCGCATTGGCGGGGCATTTTCTTAGGCCGGCTGAGCCTGCATGCTCAGCGGTCGCAACGGCAGCAGCGGCGCGTGGGGATCGGCTTTCACCGAGGCCCGCCATGCGTCCAGCCACTCGGCGTGACCTTCGGCCCACACCTGCTCGTGCAGACGGGCCAGGGCCACCGGATCGCTCAGCAGTTGCAGGCGATCATGGTTGTTCAGCCCCGCCGGACCGACCTTGATCGCGTGACGCACACGCTCCTGACGCAGCCACTCGATCGGCTCGGCCTGACCGTGACGGGAGGTCGCCAGCGAACACGCCAGGGCGTTCTGCTGTGGATCGACCACCGCACGAATAAAGCCGTCGTTCAGCGCGTGCCAACGGTTTTCATGGGTGTACTGATCGGTGGCCAGCAGCGCCTGCGGCGGATTGTATTCCTCAGGGATGAGGAACAGGCTCTCGTCACGGGACTTGAGGCCCAGACCGACACGACTGGAAATCACCGACACCGGAATCGACAGCATCAGCGAACCGACGATCGGCACCAACCACCACAGGAAGCTCGGGTTCAGCCAGATCACCAGCAGCGCCCAGCAGAAACCCAGCAAGGTCTGCGGACCGTGGCGCTTGACCGCCTCGCTCCATGGCGTGGAGTCGTCGTCACGCTGCGGCGAGTTCCAGGTCGCGGCCCAGCCGAGGAACGCGGCCAGGACGAAACGGGTGTGGAAAATCATCCGCACCGGCGCCAGCAGCATGGAGAACAGCATCTCCAGCAGCATCGACAGGGTCACCTTGAACTTGCCGCCGAACTCTTTCGCGCCCTTGGCCCAGATCAGGATGATGCTCAGCAGTTTCGGCAGGAACAGCAGCACAATGGTCGTCGAGAACAGCGCAATCGCCTTGTCCGGGTGCCATTGCGGCCACAGCGGATAAAGCTGACGCGGTTCAAGGAAGTACTGCGGCTCCATCAGCGTGTTCACCGCCAGCAGCGCGGTCGACAGCACCAGGAAGAAGAACCATAACGGTGCCGACAGGTACGACATCACGCCAGTGAGGAACACCGCACGGTGCACCGGGTGCATGCCCTTGACCAGGAACAGGCGGAAGTTCATCAGGTTGCCGTGGCACCAGCGACGGTCACGCTTGAGTTCGTCGAGCAGGTTCGGCGGCAGTTCTTCGTAGCTGCCCGGCAGATCGTAGGCAATCCACACGCCCCAACCGGCACGACGCATCAGCGCGGCTTCAACGAAGTCGTGAGACAGGATCGCCCCGGAGAACGCACCTTTGCCCGGCAACGGCGCCAGGGCGCAGTGGTCGATGAACGGCTTCATGCGGATGATCGCGTTGTGACCCCAATAGTGGGATTCACCCAACTGCCAGAAGTGCAGACCGGCGGTAAACAGCGGACCGTACACGCGGGTGGCGAACTGCTGCATGCGCGCATACAGCGTGTCCATGCCCGACGCACGTGGCGCGGTCTGGATGATCCCGGCGTCCGGCGTGGCTTCCATGAGGCGCACCAGACTGGTCAGGCACTCGCCGCTCATCACCGAGTCGGCGTCGAGCACGACCATGTACTTGTAGTCACCGCCCCAACGACGGCAGAAGTCGTCGAGGTTGCCGCTCTTGCGTTTCACACGACGGCGTCGGCGGCGATAGAAGATCTTGCCGAAGCCCTTGGCTTCGCGGCAGACGTCCAGCCAGGCCTGTTGCTCGGCGACGCAGATATCGGTGTCGTTACTGTCGCTGAGGACGAAGAAGTCGAAGCGATCCAGATCACCGGTGGCCGCGACCGACTCGAAGGTGGCGCGCAGACCGGCGAATACCCGGGGCACGTCTTCGTTGCAGATCGGCATCACCAGCGCAGTACGGGCGTCCTTCGGAATCGGCTCGTTGCCAGCGCTTTTGCCGGAGATACGGTATTTGTCGTGACCGGTGAGCAACTCAAGGAAGCCCATCAGCGCCGTCCAGAAGCCGGCCGACACCCAGCAGAACAGAATCCCGAACAGAATCAGGATGCTGGTTTGCAGCGCATACGGCAGCACTTGCGTGGCGGTTTGCAGCAGCGGCTGGTGCAGGACCTCTTCAAGATCGACGAACGACCAGCCCTGGTACGGCATGATGCCTTTCATGTACCAGCCGGCGACGATGGTCTGGCCGAGCATCAGCAGCAACAGAATATAGCGACGGATCGAACCGACGGTGCGCCAGCGCGCGGCCGGCAACACATTCGCATCTTTTGGCGGCTGCGGCGGGTTGGTGCGACCGGTCAGACGGCGCCAGCCACGCACCAGAATATTGGTGCGCCAGGGTTCCGGCACGACTTTGGTCCGGTGGATGGGCGGCGTCGCCTTCATGGCGACCCGGCCGCTGGCGTCGAGCACCAGCATCTCCGCCTCTTCCAGTTCCTCTGCGGTGCTCAGGGTCAGGCGCTTGCCCACCGAAGCCTGGGCGGCTTCGGCAGGGGCGTCGAACGTTGGCGACGACAGGCGCTGGTGCAGTTCGCTGAAAGACTGGCAGCCCGCGAGTTCCGCGCGCTGCTCGTCGGTCATCGGCAGATGCGCCAGATACTCCGACAGAGTTTCTGGCTGTACTTGAGAGTTACTCATCGGCAGGCAACTGATAGCTCCAGGTCTCGGTCAGGACTTCTTCAGTCGGTGCCGATTCCGGTGTGGCTGGGGCCGCGTTCGCAGCCGCTGGCTGCTTGGCGTCTTTGTTGGCCTTGTCCTTGGCATCTGCGGCGGGCTTGGCGTCGGCCTGTTTGGCTTCAGCGGCCTTGGCTTCCTTGTCTTCCTTCTCTTGTTGCTTGGCGGCGATCTTGTCAGCCTTGGCCACCGACGAATTCGACGCCGGTACCGAAGATTTGGCCAGATCAGCGGTGACCACTGGCTGGACCAGGGCAGCACGCATCTCGGTGGACTTGCTCGCGTCCTTGATCTTCATCCGCAGGGTCAGGCGCCAGCCCTTGGTTTCCGGGTTGTAGCGCACGCTGTTCTCGACCAGTTCGGCGTTATCGCCAACGCTGACCTGACTGCGCACGTCGGCATCCGGCGCCAGGGCTGCCAGCGATGGACCTTCGAAGTCGACCAGGTAAGCAACGCTTCCATCCGGCTGACGAATCAGGTTCGACTGCTTGACGTCACCGGTCGAACGCAGGGTCTGCTTGACCCAGGCACTGTCCGGGGCGTGAATCGCCGCTTCGTCCATGGTCCAGTGCAGGCGGTAGGCGAAGTCCAGCGGCTTGCCCGGCTCCGGCATGGTTTCCGGGCTCCAGAACGCAACGATGTTGTCGTTGGTTTCGTCGGCGGTCGGAATCTCTACCAGATCAACGGTGCCCTTGCCCCACTCGCCCTTCGGCTCGATCCAGGCACTTGGACGCTTGTCGTAGCGGTCGTCGAGGTCTTCGTAGTGGCTGAAGTCGCGGCCACGCTGCAGCAGACCGAAACCACGCGGGTTCTCGACGCTGAAGTTGCTCACGGCCAGGTGTTTCGGATTGTTCAGCGGACGCCAGATCCACTCGCCGTTGCCGGCATGGATCGACAGACCGCTGGAGTCGTGCAGTTCACGACGGTAGTTGAGGACTTTCGACGGCTGGTTGGCGCCGAACAGGAACATGCTGGTCAACGGCGCGATGCCCAGTTTGCCGACCTTGTCACGCAGGAACATCTGCGCCTTGACGTCGACAATGGTGTCGCTGCCCGGACGCAGGATCAGACGGTAGGCGCCGGTGGCGCGCGGCGAATCGAGCAGGGCGAAGATCACCAGGTGCTTGTCGCCCGGCTTCGGCTGCTGAATCCAGAATTCGCGGAAACGCGGAAACTCTTCGCCCGACGGCAGCGCGGTGTCGATCGCCAGACCACGGGCCGACAGACCGTAGGTGTGACCCTTGCCGACGACGCGGAAGTAACTCGCGCCAAGCATGGTCATGATTTCGTCTTGCTTGTCGGCCTTGTTGATCGGGTACAGCACACGGAAACCGGCGTAGCCCAGCTGCTCGGTGGCCTTCGGATCGAACTTGAGGTCGCCGAAATCGAAGCGGGTCGGATCGTATTTGATCTCTTCGACGGTGTTCGCCGTGATTTCGTTGATTTTCACTGGCGTATCGAAGTGCATGCCCTGGTGATAGAAGGACAGCTTGAACGGGGTCTTCTGATCGGCCCACTCAGCCTTTTCGGTGAGGAAGCGGATTTTCTGATAATCCGCGAATTTCATGTCGCGGAATTCGTTCGGCAGGTTGCTGCGCGGGGCTTCGAACTTCTGCCCGGCGAGCTCTTTAGCCTTGGCTGATACATCGTCAAGATTGAACGCCCAAAGCTGGCCGGCGCTGAGCAGGCACAGGAGCGCCGAACCCGCTACCAGGGCACTTCGCATGCGTTTGGCAGACATTTTTGCTGCATTACAGGGACTAACAATCACGAGCAACCCTCGCCGAAAACAGATCAAAAAACCAACGGCCAGCAAGCCGTCTGTGTGGCCATTTTCGTCAGCTTATTTCGGTTCCAGAGAGCCAGATACTGCGTTGCCGCTCCTCGCCATAGCGGGCTATGACTCGTCGCGGCGCCTTGTCTCTGGCTCCCTGGCCCTCGAAATAATGCTGACAAAAATGGCCGTACAGACCGCTCATGCCAGGTTGGCGAGCATTGTTCCGACTCCGCTGGGGCAAAATGATTCCCCAATCGGATCCAGACAAGTCTCTACCTAAGTCAAAAATGGACCAGCGAACGCTGATCCCCATAGCGCGCGATTATCTAGTAGCCCGCGTGACAACGCATCAGGGGTAACAAAGTATTTATCGCGAAAAACGCCTGTTTTCAGTCGAAAAGCCCTTGAAAAGATGTTTCAAGCGCTTTCATGTCTGTAACAGGAAGGTGACCGGGCCATCGTTGACCAGGTGCACCTGCATATCCGCGCCGAATCTACCTGATGCCACAGTGCCATGCATCTGTTTCGCTTTGCTGAATAGATAGTCGAACAATTCCTCGCCCAATGCCGGAGGGGCCGCGGTCGAGAAACTCGGACGCAACCCGCTCTTGGTGTCGGCAGCCAGGGTGAACTGAGAGACCAGCAGCAACCCGCCGCCCACATCCGCCAGGGACAGATTCATCTTGCCCTCGGCGTCACTGAATACCCGATAGTTAAGCAGCTTATGCAGAAGTTTGTCGGCACTGGCACGGGTGTCGTCGGGTTCGACCGCCACCAGCACCAGCAAACCCTGATCCACCGCGCCGACTATTTCTCCCGCGACTTCGACCCGCGCACCGCGCACGCGCTGTAGCAGCCCCTTCATGCTTCTTCGGGCGGCAGATCGAGCAGGCGGCGGGCCATGTTGCTCGCGGCACGCACCAGCGCGTCGGTAATGCCTGGCTCGGAGGCGGCGTGGCCAGCATCGCGAATCACCTGCAGCTCGCTGTTCGGCCAGGCCTGATGCAATTCCCAGGCGTTGTCCAGCGGGCAGATCACGTCGTAGCGACCGTGAATGATCACCCCCGGCAGATGAGCGATCTTGCCCATGTCGCGGATCAACTGGTTCGGTTCGAGGAACGCATTGTTGGTGAAGTAGTGGCATTCGATCCGCGCAATCGACAGGGCGCGCTGCGGTTCGGAGAACCGGTCGACCACCAGCGGGTTCGGCCGCAGGGTCGCGGTGCGCCCTTCCCACGTCGACCAGGCCTTGGCCGCGTGCATCTGGGCGATCTGATCGTTACCGACCAGGCGCTTGTGGAAAGCGCCGAGCAGATCGTCGCGCTCGTCCAGCGGGATCGGTGCGATGTAGTCCTGCCAGTAATCAGGAAACAGACGGCTGGCACCGGCCTGATAGAACCATTCAATTTCCTGTGGACGGCAGAGAAAGATCCCACGCAGGATCAGACCGTGTACGCGCTCGGGGTGGGTTTGCGCGTAGGCCAGCGCCAGGGTCGAGCCCCACGAACCGCCAAACAGCACCCATTTGTCGATGCCCAAGTGCTTGCGGATACGCTCGAGGTCGGCGACCAGATCCCAGGTGGTGTTGTTTTCCAGGCTGGCGTGGGGGGTGGAGCGTCCGCAGCCGCGCTGGTCGAAGGTGACAATGCGATACAGGTTCGGGTCGAAATAGCGACGGCTCTGCGCGTCGCAACCGGCGCCGGGACCACCGTGGATGAACACCACCGGCAAGCCTTCCGGCGAACCGCTTTCGTCGACGTACAGCGTGTGGGTGTCATCGACAGCCAGATCGTGCCGGGCATGGGGTTTGATCTGCGGAAACAATGTCTGCATTGCGTGCTCCGTAAGGGGTCGAGGTCATCCCTGGGGGGACTTCTATTATTCTGCCGTCCGGCATCATAAACCCGATTTACATCAATGAGCATGCCCGCACGCAGTCACAATTTGTCAGCCATGAACCTCAACAGGTTTTCGTAGAGCCGGTCGACCTCGGCGACCTGACCTCGCGCACGCAAACAACCGTGCACCAGCCCTTCGCCGTAATAAAGCGAAGCGTCGGTGCCGGCGCTGGCCAGTCGTTCAGCGTAGCCCACGCCGTCGTCGCGCAGCGGATCGAATTGCGCCACGGCGATCCAGGCTGGCGGCAATCCACTGAAATCGTCAGCGAGCAGCGGCATGGCATAAGCATCCGGCCGAGGGCTGCCGCGCAGGTATAACGCGTGATAGCTGTGCACATCATGGCTGCCGAGCAACGGTGCATCGGCGCATTCGCTGCGTGACGGCAACCGGTCGTCACCGCCAAGGCCGGGATAGATCAGCACTTGAGCCGCCGGCATCGCCTCGTCGGCATCGCGCAACGCCAGGCACAACGCGGCGGCGAGATTGCCACCGGCGCTGTCGCCGGCTACCAGCAGTTTCTGCGGGTCAAACCAGAACGGCCCGCTGCGCAACGCGCGCCAGACACTCAGGCAATCCTCGAACCCCGCCGGGTATGGCTGTTCTGGCGCCAGCCGATAATCCACCGCCACCACCATCGCACCCAGCGCCATGGCCAGTTCGAAACAGATGAAGTCGTGCGAGTCGAGCCCTCCGACGACCCAACCACCACCATGTAAGTACAACACGCAAGGCCAGCCGCTGACCGGTGGCTTGAGCGGCGGCCGATAGGAGCGCACCGGTACGCCGCTCAACTGGAAGTCGACGACCTCCAGCCCTGCGGGCCGTTCAGGGGTGAAGGCCCGACACATGGCGTCATAGGCCTGGCGCAGTCCTGCGAGACTGCTGTCATCACTGACGAAACTTTCGGTTCGGGTGACGAAGGCCGCCATGGCCGGCTTCAGCGGATAATGGCTCATCAGTTTTTCAGACTGGCCTGAACGGCCCCCACGCCATCCTTGCCATCGAAGCTGCTGACCCCGGCCAGCCAGCGCTGCAGATCCTCGGGGTGTTCACGCAGCCAGTTCTTTGCCACGTCCTGCGGCGTCTTGCGTGCCATGATCGGTACCATCAGTTGGCTTTCCTGGGCGGCAGTGAACGTCAGGTTTTGCAGCAGGCGATGGACGTTCGGGCAGCGTTCGGCGTAATCCGGCGCGGTCACGGTGGACACGGTGGCGGCGCCTTCGTTGGGGCCGTAGACATCTTCGCTGCCGGTCAGGTAGGTGATCTTCATGTTGATGTTCATCGGGTGCGGGGTCCAGCCGACGAACACCACAAACTCCTTGCGATTCACCGCGCGTTGTACAGCGGCGAGCATGCCTGCCTCACCGGACTCGACGATCTTGAAATCCTTCAGACCGAAGTGGTTGGTCTCGATCATGGTCTTGATGGTGGTGTTGGCCCCACTGCCCGGCTCGATGCCGTAGATCTTGCCGCCCAACTGATCCTTGAACTTCGCGATGTCGGCGAAGGTTTTCAACCCGGCCGCCGCCACGTAATCCGGCACCGCCAGCGTCGCCTGAGCATCTGCCAGACTCGGCTTGTCCAGGACTTTGACCTGGTTGGCAGCGAGGAAGGGCGCAATGTTGTTGTCCATCGCCGGTTTCCAGTAGCCGAGGAAGATGTCCAGACGCTTGTCGCGAATGCCGGCAAAGATGATCTGCTGCACTGCGCTGGTCTGCTTGCTGTCGTAGCCGAGACCATTGAGCAACACATCGGCCATGCCGCTGGTGGCGATCACGTCGGTCCAGTTGACCACGCCCATGCGCACGGTTTTGCAGGAGGCGTCGTCATTGGCCATGACGCCAGCGCTGAACAGCGCGCTGCCGGTGAGGATTAACGCACAACGAGTGAAGAGCTTTTTCATTCGGGAGTTCTCGTGCGGCAGCAGATTATTGTCAGGTCGGTGTCTGGTGCACCGTGGCCGCAACATTACGCAGGCGACGAGAGGGAAAGATGAACGGTGGCGACTGTGTTTTGCACAGCGGCGACCCGGACGGAACACCGCCCTCTCGTGGGAGCGAGCTTGCTCGCGAATGCGGTGAATCAGTCATCTCATAATCGACTGACACGATGCTTTCGCAAGCAAGCTCGCTCTCACAGGGGGTTGTGGGTCTGTGTTCAGGCTTGGTAGTGGCTCTCGCCCCAGGCGAGCAAACCCTGCAGCAACGCCTTGAGCACCACCCGCGTCGGCTCCGCCAGATCGGCGCGGTAGCGGAACGGTTCGAACTCTTCCATGTAGGTGCTCTGGCACAGCTCCAGTTGCACGGCGTGGATGTGCTCGGCCGGGTCGCCGTAATGGCGGGTAATGTGGCCGCCCTTGAAGCGGCCGTTGAGCACGTGGCTGTAAGGGTCGTGACGGGCGCAGATGGCTTCCAGTTGCGTCGCCAGTTGTGGATCGCAACTGGCGCCGTTGAAGGTGCCGAGGTTGAAATCCGGCAGTTTGCCGTCGAACAGGTGCGGGATGACCGAGCGGATCGAGTGCGCGTCGAACAGCAGCGCATAGCCGAACTCGGCCTTCAACCGCGCCAGCTCTTGCTGCAGGGTGCGGTGGTACGGCGTCCAGATCTGTTCCAGGTACGTCGTGCGTTCTTCTTTCGACGGCTCCTTGCCTTCCTTGAACAACGGAATGCCATCGAACAGCGTTGCCGGATACAGCCCGGTGGTGGCGCCGGCGTACAGCGGTTTGTCGTCGGACGGGCGGTTCAGGTCGATGACGAACCGAGAGTACTCGGCGGCCAACGTGCTGGCGCCCAACGCCTCGGCAAAATCGTAAAGCTGCGGAATGTGCCAGTCGGTGTCCGGCAGGCTTTTCGCGTCCGGGATCAATCCGGCCTCGACCGCCGGGGTCAGACGTACGCCAGCGTGAGGCATGCTGATCAGCAACGGCACGCGACCTTGTTTGAAGTTCAGAACCTTATCCACAACCGCTCTCCTACAGACTTGATTCAACGCCGTGACGCACGACGCGTTTGTCCAGATCGCCCCCGAGCCAATAGGCCAGGTCCGCCGGGCGGTCGATCTGCCAGGCGACAAAATCCGCGACCTTGCCGACTTCAAGCGAGCCATGGGTGTCGGCCATGCCCAGCGCTTGCGCCGCGTGGAGGGTCACGCCGGCCAGCGCTTCTTCCGGGGTCATGCGGAAACAGGTGCAGGCCATGTTCAGCATCAGGCGCAACGACAGCGCCGGCGAGGTGCCGGGGTTGAGGTCGCTGGCGATGGCGATTTTCACCTTGTGCTTGCGCAGGGCGTCCATCGGCGGCAACCGGGTTTCGCGAAGGAAATAGAACGCGCCCGGCAACAGCACCGCGACGGTGTCGGCTTTGGCCATGGCGATGGCGTCATCTTCATCCATGAACTCCAGATGATCGGCGGACAACGCCTTGTAGCGCGCGGCCAGGCTGGAGCCATGCAGCGACGACAATTGTTCGGCATGCAGCTTTACCGGCAGACCGAGTTTCTGTGCGGTGATGAACACCCGCTCGACCTGCTCCGGCGAGAACGCCAGGTACTCGCAGAACGCATCTACGGCATCGACCAGACCTTCGGCGGCCAAAGCGGGAAGCATCTCGGCGCAGATGTGCTCGATGTAGTCGTCAGCGCGATCCTTGTACTCCGGCGGCAAAGCGTGGGCGGCCAGACAGGTGCTGCGCACGCTGATCGGCAGTTGCGCGGCGAGCCGGCGAATGACCCGCAGGATCTTGCGTTCACTGGCCAGATCCAGACCGTAGCCGGACTTCATCTCGACCGTGGTCACGCCGTCGCGCATCAGGCTTTTTCAAACGCTTGGCGGCGCTGGCGAACAGCTCGTCTTCGCTCGCTTCACGGGTGGCGCGCACAGTGCTGGCGATACCGCCGCCCTGCGCCGCGATCTCGGCGTAGCTGACGCCTTGCAGGCGTTTCTCGAATTCGCCGCTGCGGTTGCCACCGAACACCGTGTGTGTGTGGCAGTCGATCAGGCCGGGGGTGACCCACGCGCCTTGCAAGTCGTTGACCGCCGGGTATTCGCCAGAGGGCAATTGATTGCGCGGGCCGATCCACTCGATGTGCGCACCGGACGTCACGATGGCCGCATCCTCGATGATCGAGTAGACGCCTTGCGCCATGGTTGCGACGTGGCAGTGTTGCCAGAGGGTTTTCATCCCTTAGTCTCCACAGTATTCAAAATCGATTTCGCGAGCAGGCTCGCTCCCACAGTTGAAATGCATTCC